>JBHIER010000521.1:0-2473 GCA_046760705.1 bacterium | reverse complement strand
TCGCACCGGCCCGGGGCGGAGCGAGTTTACGTTTCTTTTGGAAGATCTCGATGACTGGTTCGATGAGAGTTATCTCAATGATTCCGTGTGGCAAGACCAGGAAGCTCAGGACGCCTGGGCCGCGATGTGGCGCTCCACGGCCGAACGCTATCGGAACAACCCGATCGTCGTCGGCTACGATCTGATGGTGGAGCCCAATGCGAACGAGGTCGGCAGTGATTTCGTCAATGATCGGCTGGACATCTGGGATCCGGAACAGTTTTACTCAAACTATGGGGGCACCTGGTACGATTGGAACCAATTTTACCCTCACATCACCGCCGCTATTCGCCAAGTCGATCCCAATACTCCCATCTTAATAGGTGGGATGGCTTACAGCGCTGTCGATTGGCTCCCTTACGTCCAACCGACAGCAGATCCATACACGGTCTATACTGTTCATCAATATGCACCAACTGTCTATACCCATCAGGATACCTCTGCTGAAAACACCTATCCGGGTGTGTTCGATACAGACTGGGACGGAGACGATGACCACTTTGACCGGACCTGGTTGGAAAATCTGTTCTCAACGATCGACACGTTTGCGGCCACCCACGGTGTGCCGGCGGCGGCCAACGAGTTTGGCGTGGTCCGCTGGGTGCCTGGTGCCGATGATTTTATGGACGACCAGATGGACCTGTTCGAACAGCGCGGTATGAACCATGCCCTGTGGTTGTGGGAGACATCGTGGACACCGTATGCAGAGGAGGTGGATGCCTTCAACTTCCGCCACGGCCCTGATCCAAACAACCACTCCGACGTTGAATCGAGCGCTCTGATTGATGTCATCGTCTCATACTGGGGGCGCAATACAATACGTCCCTCGGTGGCTGGGTGTCAGGTCAGAATATCTTCTCCCAACGGTGGTGAGACCTGGTGTGTCGGAGAGAGCGAAGATATTGCCTGGACATCTGAGAACACCAGCGGCAACGTCACAATCGAATATTCGGCGGATAATGGCTCCAGTTGGCAGCCTGTGATTGAAAATACACATGATGATGGTACCCATCCCTGGACGGTTCCCGACACGTCATCGACAGGTTGTCTTGTACGGATCTGCGATGTGACAGATCCTGATTGTTGTGATACCAGCGATAGATCCTTTCAGATCTGCGAGTGCGGGACAATTGAGATCACCACTGAGACTCTTCCGGATGGCACAGAGGGATGTGCTTACAGTGGGATTTTGAAGGCGACAGGGGGTTGCCTTCCTTACACATGGACAATTGCTACAGGCCAGTTACCAGGCGGATTGGATCTGGAGGGCTCTTCGGGTACAATTTCAGGGGAGCCGGGTGAAGTCGGCACGTTTGAGTTTACGGTCATGGTGAGCGATGTTTTAGGGGACAGCGCCCAGAGGGAGTTCTCCGTACAGCTCGGTGAATATGTCAATGCCAAGGGGGACGTGAATGGTGATTGTATGGTAGACATCCTCGACGCGGTGTCGGCCGTGAACATCATTTTGGAGTCGGCCCAGCCCACTGAAGATCAGATCTGGCGGGCTGATTGTAACGGATCGCTGGGTAGTTGTGACGGTGACGGAACTGTCAATGTTTTGGATGTTGTCAAGATTGTCAATCTGATTTTAGGATTGGATGAGTGTCCTTGAGTGAAGTCAGATAAGGTCCTACGATGAGAGATGAGAGGGTTTTATGCCCGTAAATGTCACAAGGGACACCGTGGCCATTCGAACCGTCAAACTTTGAGTGGAGCGAGGAGAGAAACATGGCTAAGAAGAAGAAAAGAGCGGATAGCAAGCGGTCGCAGGCAAGGAGAGAACGAGACCGGAGAGGGAGAAGAAGTAAATCCAAAGGCCCTCCCGTTATCCAACACGTCAGCCGTAAGGTACCTGTAGCGGAGAAAGGGTACCGCATCGTCGGGCGTGGTCGAGCGGGAGTGGATTACGCCAAGCCTTTCTTTGACAGGATGGCCAAGGACGATGAAGAAAGTATTGACCTGGCCATAGATGTGGCTCGGGCGTGCTGGAAGATGGCCGTCTGCGACGATGAGAAGGAAATTAAGAAATTGAAAAAGATGGTCTTAGAAAAAATAGAAGGCCCCGACGCTGAAGCCTTTATCGACAGAATGATCGAACGCCATCACCGCATGTTTCCCTACATTAAAGAGGAACCGGGGTTTTACATTCGGGAGAAGATCATCGATGCACCCGTAGAGCTGAAGATATTTGACGAATCGAAAGTCGTACTCTCACCAGAGATATTCCCTCCTGCAAGAGAGGATAGGGTTCTTCTCCAGTACCTTCGGAAGCTGGATAAATGCATAGAGTCAGGCTATGACTGGGAAATGTATGAGAAGAATTTTTACTCCTTTCAGGAGTGTATTGTCAGCCGTTACCGGGATTGGTGTGATAAGAAAGGGGTTTTGTTCCATGCTGCGGAGAACTTCCGCTTCGCCGTTAGCAGCTATCTCG
>JBHIER010000520.1:0-2476 GCA_046760705.1 bacterium | reverse complement strand
AGAAGGTCAGAAAAAATTTTCTCGTTACAAGGCTTTTATCAGATTATCTGGACTTGTTGAACGACATAACAAAATGACTCACTATAGCCGTGGTTATCTTATAGAATGAGGGTAAGGATAGCATCCCGATCGGGAACGGAGTTATATCCAAGAGGAGGTGATTGCTGCGGCGCTTAAATAGGCACTGTGGAGACCGCTTACGGACCTGACCACCCTTCGGGATGAGATGGACAAAATGTGGGAGTGCTTCTTTAGGCAGTTCCCCTTTTTTCCTTGGGTATTTAAAGCACATTTTCATGACAAATCGAAACGGTTTAGAGAGGAGGTGTGTTGCCATGCAAATTGCCCAAGTCGCTCCCCTATACGAGAGCGTTCCTCCCAAATACTATGGGGGTACTGAGCGCGTCGTTTCCTACGTGACCGAGGAACTCGTGCATCAAGGCCACGACGTGACCCTTTTTGCCAGCGGAGACTCGGTTACGAACGCTCGCCTCGTGGCTCCTTGCGACCGCGCGCTTCGGCTCGACAAAAACTGCATTGACCCGATCTCTCACCACATCCTCATGCTGGAGCTCGTTTGGAAAGAGGCCGATAACTTCGACGTGATCCACTGCCACCTTGATTCCGTTCATTTCCCGATTTTTAGACTCTTAAAGACGCCTAGTGTGACCACCCTCCACGGCCGACTAGACATTCCCGACTTGGTGGGGCTGTATAGGGAGTTTTGTGACATACCCCTGGTCTCGATCTCTGATGCCCAGCGAGAGCCGTTGTGGTGGGCCAACTGGCAGGCCACTGTATATCATGGATTGCCTGAAGACTTATATGTGTTTCACAATGAGCCCGGCACATACCTGGCCTTCCTGGGGCGGATTAGCCCTGAGAAGCGGGTCGACCGGGCTATCGAGATCGCCAAGCGGCTTGATATGCCCATAAAGATCGCGGCTAAGGTAGACAAGAGCGACAAGGACTACTTCGAAGACGTGATCAAGCCTCTCTTATCGGATCCCCGTGCCGAATACGTGGGCGAGATCAAAGAGCATGAGAAGAGCGAGTTTTTGGGCAAGGCCTATGCATTGGTTTTTCCAATCGATTGGCCCGAACCTTTTGGGCTCGTGATGATCGAGGCCATGGCCTGCGGGACCCCCGTTGTCGCTTATTGCAGAGGGTCAGTTCCTGAGGTAATGGTCGATGGAATCACCGGTTACATCGTTGACACCCTCGATGAGGCCGTTAAGGCAGTCGAGAAGGTGGCTACGCTTGACCGGAGAAAGGTCCGTCAAGTTTTCGACGAGCGTTTCACGGCCCGGCGCATGGCCGAGGATTACCTCAGGGTATACGAGCATCTGATTCAACAATCGAGATTGAAGAAAGCGATGGCCAAGGCATCGGTCCCGATCTTGGAGGGAGCTATGGGAGTAATTCCTGCCAATCCCGCTTTACGACAGAATGCCAATCCGGAGGGCGTGTACAGTGATAACGACCATTATTCGGCCCCACAACAACACGGATTCGCCTCCAGGCCTACTGTCCTTAAAGGCAGAGGACGAGCGTAGGAGCGAGAAGATCGGGAATAATTTTCTATAAAAGCCTTCTCTTGTTAAGGCCATTATGGAAGCACCTAATGCGGGAGATTATTCAGATAGATGATAATTTTTACATCCGTGCGACTTCAAGCCTCATAGACACTCGGACGCAGATCCTGATGGCGGGCGATACCTTCGCCATTTTCGACCGGCATGGTGACATCCAACCGCTGAGACAGGCACAAGGGTTGTACCACGAGGGGACCCGGTTCGTTTCGCTGTTCGCCATCACCATCGGTGGCGAGCAGCCGCTTCTCCTCAACTCGTCGATGCGCCGGGACAACAGGCATCTGTCAGTGGATCTCACGAATCCCGATCTTCGCCTGGGTGGCGAAAACCAACTGGTCCGGCATGAGTTGGTACACCTGTACCGGGACAAGTTCGTGTGGGAGGGTGGCTATTGCGAGCGAATCCGAATTTCCAATTATGCCTCCGAGTCACTAATCCTCCCTCTCGAAGTCCAGTTTGGAGCAGACTTTGCGGACATCTTCGAAGTCCGGGGAACGCCTCGGGGCCGTCGCGGAACTGTTCTCCCGACAAAACTGGAGGCCTCCCAGGCCATTATCGACTACCAGGGGACCCACGGCAAGATCCGCCGGGCCCGTTTCTCCTTTGATCCCAGGCCTGACGAAATCAGGGAGCACCGCGCCGTCTGGCGATTTCGGTTGTCCCCCAGGGAGACCAGGAGCCTCCACATCCGTGTGTACTGCACGTATAACGGAGGGGTCGACCCTATCGGTGTAGGTGATTGCCAAAATGCCTTCAAGACTCTTCTCTCGGCGGATAAGGAGTTCCGAGCAGGGGGGGCCGAAATCTGGACCGACAACGAGCGTTTCAATCAGTGGATCGAACGAAGCTGGGCTGACCTTCAGATGCTCATTGCCTTGACT
>JBHIER010000519.1:0-2476 GCA_046760705.1 bacterium | reverse complement strand
TCCCAACAGGGGCGCACAAGGTGGGCGCAGCGTTTGGCTGTCTGGTTCCCCGTTTGGTGACGGGGCAGTTCGACCCCACAGAGCAGAAGGCTGTCTGGCCCTCGACGGGCAACTACTGCCGCGGGGGTGCGTATGACTCGGCCTTGTTGGGCTGCGAGTCGATCGCCATCCTACCGGAAGGCATGAGCCGGGAGCGCTTTGAATGGCTGGCAGGGATTGCGGGCGAAACCATCAAGACGCCAGGGACGGAATCGAACGTCAAGGAAATATTTGACAAAGTATGGGAGATCCGACGGTCGGGACAAAATGTAATGATCTTCAACCAATTCGAAGAATTCGGCAATTACCTCTGGCATTACGAGGTCACCGGCCATGCCATGGAAGAGGTGCTTCAACGGGAAATGGGCGACAGGGACCTCTACCGCGGTGTTATACTGACCACAGGTTCTGCGGGAACCATCGCCTGTGGAGACTACCTGAAACAGGTGTTTCCGGGTAGCAAGATTGCGGCAGGTGAGGCGCTGCAGTGCCCTACGTTGCTGGAGAATGGCTTTGGCGTTCATCGGATTGAAGGCATCGGCGACAAGCATATCCCTTGGATCCATAATGTGAAGAATACCGATATGATCATAGCCGTTGACGACAATGCGGTCGTCCACCTCGGGCGATTATTCAACGAACCGGCGGGTCGAGCGTTTCTCCTCCGACGGGGACTCTCCGAGTCGTTCGTGGAGAAACTCGACCTTTTTGGCTTCTCGGGCATCGCCAATCTGGTCTCCGCCATCAAATTCATCCGGTACTATGAACTGGGAAGCCACGACGTGGTACTCACGGTGTTGACCGATTCGATGGATCTCTATCAGAGTAGACTTAAGGAGATGCGCCGGCAGTGCGGCGGGTATACCGAAATCGACGCAGCAGGAGATTTCGCCCGCTACCTGTCAGGAGCCTCCACGGATCACACGCTGGAGTTACGTTATGAAGATCGCCGCCGCATTCACAACCTCAAATACTTTACCTGGGTCGAACAGCAGGGCAGAAGCTACGAGGAAATCATGGCGCAATGGGAAGATCCGGACTACTGGACCCGCTTCCAGCGGCAGGCGGCAGAGATTGATGAGTTAATCGGGGCTTTCAACAAGGAGGTGGGCTTGGTCGAAGAGTTATAGTCCCGTTGATTTGTCCGCATGTGCGGGGCCTTCCAATGATCGACGGGGTCTCCCCGGATGGCCTCCTGAACATGGAGGAGCCCTTCGGGCCCGTGGGAGCGGGGAGGCACATCTCCGTGCGCTCTTTGGGCTTGCACCGCGTTGTAAGTTAGGACATTCACCTTGTTAGGCTTTTTTTCGACAGTTGTGAGCCCAGAATCGGAGTATTCTCATGATAACTCATTGAAATCGTTAGACCGAATTTTTGAAAATGGAAAAAGTGTAGTGCCAATATGTTTTATTTTTCTATTGACATGAATGATTATCTCTGGTAAATATGAAATGTCATGTTTACCAGAATCAAGAAACTCAAAACCCAAAAAACCGTCCATGAATACCTCCAGATTGTGGAAAGCTATCGGGAAGAGGGAAAACCCAAACAGCGGGTCATTGCGACCTTGGGCCGGATGGACCGGCTTTTGGAACGGGGCCGTCTGGACGGGCTGATTGAGAGTCTGTCGAAGTTCTCCCGTACCCTCAAAGTAGTCAAAGGGATCCGAGAGGGGGCGATTCGGGCCGAGTGGGCCAAGACCTGGGGAACCGTGGCTGTCTTTGAAAAGCTCTGGCGTGAGGTGGGGCTTGGAGATCTCTGCGGCTCCTTTGGTGATGGGCGAAAGATTCGGTTTTCCATCGAGCGGGCAGCCTTTGCGTCTGTGCTTCAGCGAATCGAAAAGCCTGGCTCGGATTTGGCCTGTACCCGATGGCTTCAGGATGTATATGGGGAGGGGTTCTCTGGGCTCTCTTTGCAGCATCTTTACCGGGCCATGGATATTGTGGCAGAGCACAAAGAGGAGGTCGAAAGAGAGCTTTTCTGGCAGGGCCGGGAGCTTTTTGACTACGGCCTGGATCTGGTTTTTTTCGATACGACCTCGATCTACTTTGAGGGAGAAGGACCCCCCGGCTTTTGTGAGCGGGGGTTTTCCCGAGACAAAAGGCCAGAGAAGAACCAACTTATCATCGGGGTCCTCATGAGCCGGCGGGGCTATCCCATTTCGTGTGAGTTTTGGCCTGGAGCGACAAGCGACAAAAAGACCCTTGCAAGAGCCATCCACACTGTGGGGAAGCGGTTCAAACTCCGTCGGGTGATTCTTGTCTGTGACCGGGGCATGGTGAGTGTGGATAATCTCGTTGAGCTCGAAGAGGCAGGCCTTGAGTATATCGTTGGAATTCCTCTTCGGCGTTATGTCGATATCCGGGAGGAGGTTCTCTCTGATCCGAGCCCCTTCCAGGAGGTGGCTCCCAACCTCGCCGTCAAGGAAGTCATCCAC
>JBHIER010000518.1:0-2476 GCA_046760705.1 bacterium | reverse complement strand
CCAAGAACTTAGGATTGCGCCGTCGAATCGCCGAACTTTCGGTCTCTTTAGAAAAGTGGGAGGAGGCGGTCGAGCAGTACCAATACATCGTCTCCAAGTCCCCCAGGGACCGAGGGGCTGAGCGGATGTTAGCTTTCCTCTATTACTCAGCGGGCAAATACAGGGAGGCGGAGACCGCCTTTCGCAAGCTGCTGCGAAGAGATTCCCAGGACGTCGAGGCCCATTTCTATCTGGGTCGAACGTACATGGCCTTGGACAACTCCTCCCAGGCTGCCGAACAGTTCCTCAAAGTGGTCGAGCTGGACAGCACCGACCCCAGGGGGTGGGTCAACCTCGGCTATGTCTATCTCGATCAAGGGAAGGCGGATCAGGCTGTGGATCACTTTCTCGCTATTGCCCAGAAATTTCCAGAAAACAGCAGAATTTCCTATCTTCTGGGGGTTTCGTACAGCCGCACCCAACGTTACGCCGACGCCATTTCTGCCCTCCAGAGGTCTCTGGAGTTGGAGCCCGATTTTCCCCCTGCCCTCCACGACTTGGGGGCCAGTTACGAACGGGCCGGAATGTTCGACAAAGCAGTGGAAACCTTTGAGTATCTCCTGAAGATCGATCCTGACAACGCCTCTGGTTTGAACTACTTGGGTTACATGTTCGCCGACAGAGGGGTGCACTTGAAGAGGTCGCTGAAGATGCTCCGAAAGGCAGTCTCGATGAAACCTGAGAACGGAGCCTTTCTCGACAGTTTAGGTTGGGTCTACTTCCGTTTGGGCAAAATGAAGCAGGCCGAAGACTACCTTCTCCAGGCTCTCCAATACACAGATGACAACGCCGTCATCTACGACCATCTGGGGGAGGTGTACTATCGCCAGGGCAGATTGGACGAGGCCGCTTCCCAGTGGCAGAAAGCGTTAGAGTTGGACAGCGACAATCAAGAGATCTTGAGGAAGCTGGAGCGAGTGAGAGGAGGGGAGTAGGTCTCTGTGAGGCACGGTTCAACATGGTTTGGCCTTTTCCGGCGGCCGACAGGGCAGGGCAGAATGGTTGGACCCTCCGTCGGCACACTGATCTTATTCCTCGTTCAGTGTGCGCCTTTCCTCTCAAGGCCGCCCATAGCCATGGATGCCACCCCTGAACAGATCCTGGAGGCCATCGCCAAAAATGTGGAACAGTTGCACGACCTGGAGGGGAAAGTCAAGGTCCGAGTGGATGCTTCCGAAGTTCACGAGACGGCGGTGGCCAAGATTGTCTACCGCAAACCGGACTGGTTGAAGGTCGAAGTGAAGGGGTTTTTAGGGGTCACGGTGGCCAACATTCAGATGAAGGGTGACACGGTCTGGGTCTACTACCCGATGTCAAACTTCCTGGTCCGAGGGCGGCCGACTGCGGAGAATTTTGAACTGATGACCGGCATCAGACTCGACGTGGGCGATCTCCAAAGCGTTATCCTGGGAGAGGTGGGGCTGGCCCCGGAGGCCCTCGACCATCTGACCGATTTTGGAGTAGAGAACCAGGTCTATCTGTTGAGCTTTCTCTGGGACGGACGGTCACAGAAACATTGGGTGGACCCAAAACTCCTGGTGGTGACCAGAAGTGAGTTCTACGACCACCAGGGGAACCTCCAGTTGCGGCAGACCTACACGAACTACGAAAAGTTCAGAGATGTTCAGCTTCCGACCAAGATCGAGATCCTAAAGGGGGGTGAACAGCATCGCCTCGTCCTGGCACTTAAAGAAGGGAAGGTGAATCGGGGCATCCCGGAGGATCGGTTCCGACTCAACCTGCCGACAGATGTGGAAAGAATCGAACTGAGCAACTGAGGGAACACGGGTGGTTCGCTGGCCAATAACTCTGTTGCTGTGTGCACTCTCCTGGTGGGGCGGGTGTATGCTCAAACCCGAGGCCGTGGGCTCCAACCATGAGATCGTCGTAGTCGCCTCCCCTCCCACTTGGAGCCGGTTCGAGGGCTCGATCCGATCTATCTTCGATAGGAAGGTCATCACCCCGCAGGAGGAACAGGTGTTCACCCTCCGGGTGGTCGGCCCTGAGGACTTCGATTTTTATAGAAAGTTCAGGAATGTTTTGATCCTTTCGCCGTTGGACGCCGGGGATAAGACGGCCACTCTGGTCAACTCCCTGGTCAGTGGCCAGGCTAGGGCCCGGGTCCTTTCGGGCCAGGCATACATGTTTCAGAAGAGGGATGTGTGGGCTCGGGAGCAGACGTTGACGGTTCTTACCGGCCGGGATGAGGCGGCTTTGGCTGGCAACCTCAAGGAGAACGGTGACGAAATATATGCGGTCATGGAGACGGCGCTCAACGAGAAGGTGAAAGCCTGGCTCTACGAGAAATCTGAGCAGAAGCAACTGGAGGAGAAGCTGTATCGGATGTACAGTTGGACCATACGGGTGCCTCGGGATTACTGGGTGGATCAGGAGGTGCCTGAGGAACGCTTTGTCTTTTTCCGCAAGAGTGTGCCGG
>JBHIER010000517.1:0-2479 GCA_046760705.1 bacterium | reverse complement strand
CGAAAATAGCGAAGGAGATGCCATTTAGAACCTAACCATTCATTGCAGTTGACGGCGAGGATTGTCGGTTTTATGGATGCTTTTGACTTTGCGATGAGTTTTGGTTTGTCGAGCGTTTTCTGGCAAACCCCCGCCGCAACTGAACTTGGTCGTTAGGCGGAAGGATCGGAAGTCGGTGTTCGGAGTCGTCTATGTTTGATCGGATTCTCAGACGAATTCAAGAAAAAGTTCGAACGCTTGAGTATGTGATGGCAATCCATGCCGAAGAGGAAATGGATGATGACGGGCTAACCATCTTTGACATCGAACACGTTCTTCTCAATGGTAAAATTGTCGAGAGACAGAAAGACCATCAGACAGGCGAGTGGAAATATCTCATAGAAGGTCGAACACTCGGTTCAGAGATCGCCATTGTCGTGACCAAACTGACTTTAACTGGGAAATTAGTCATCATTACCGTCTATGTCGAATAAAACAACAAGGAGTCAAGCGATGGTATGCGATATTTGTGGGAAAGAGGGGGTACGTCAGCGTTACATTTCACGAAGCTACGGGAAAGGCGAGTCTCTTCTTGTCATCGAAGGCGTACCTGTGATGAGTTGCCCTCATTGTGGTGAGAGCTATCTGACCGCACAAACACTGCATGAAGTTGAGCGGATTAAACGTCAGCGGCAACAGGTTGCGATTAAACGCCCTGTGGCGGTCGCCGCTTTTGCGTGACCCGCCGGTGAAAGCAAAAGATCCTAACCAGTCGTTGCAGTTGACGGCGGGATCTTGTGGTTTTAATGATGTTTTCTGGGTTGCTACGGGTTTTGGTTTGTCGGACGTTTTCTGGTAAACCTCCGCCGCAACTGAACTCGGTCGTTATGCTGAAATAGCTAACATGCCTTATGAGGAACGTTGAAAATATGTCCAGACATAGAAACCAAGAAAGGAGGAAACAATGAACGTTAAAAAGCATGAGCAATTGATTCGTGACTTCGTTCGATTCATGGATGCCCCTGAGTTTGATCAGGTAGGGGAACTGCTTGCCGATGACGTTGTCTACGTAACTCCTAAAGGATCCCCTTAGGAAGGAACTTGGGAGGGCAAAGAGGCCGTACTTAAGGGTTTCAAGGATCAGGAGGCTGTAGATCAACAATTATTCCCTGAAGGCGTGCCACCAACTGCTATCAACCGGATTCTGGAGGATGGCGACACAGTTGTGGCTGAATGGTACGAATGCGAACGTTCAAAGCCCGCATCAGGTTATTTAAAAATCCGAACGTCTGGTGCGCCGCATCCTTCGGCAACTGAAACCAAGCGTTAGGCCGCTTGACGGGAACTTACCATGCAGGAATTCGGTGAAAACAAGCTCTCCGGCAGCAAACGGAGGCTCGCTCTCACTTTTGCCAGTGTAGCAATCGTTCTCCGTATGGCGGGTGATTGGTTTTTTCCTGCTGGCGGCCCTCTTCACTATCAACTCGTGCAGGCGATCTTTTTGTTCTTCTCAATATTGATCCTCTGGCATCATCTAGAGATGATTTATTTGCGAGGGGGTCATCTCAAACTTTCAATCCTATGGGGATTGTTAGGAATACCAGCCGGCCTGATTTTTGGGTTGGGAGATGCTTGGCTGAGTTTTGGTAAGCCCTTATGGCCGGATTTATCCCGGCTCGGGTTCATGGTAGGGAATAACTTGTTCTTCAGTGCCGTGGAAGAGCTGGAGTTTCGTGGATTCCTATTATTTTGGCTGTTCCCAAAGAAAATCTCTCCAACACTCGTTATTCTGATCGTGGCACTTGTCGCTTCTTTGGCTCATTCACATCGACTATTGGACTTCGATATTCGCTCTATCCTTATTACCTTCGCCGTTAATGCATGGTGGAGCTGGATCGTATGTCGCACCCGCTGCATATGGGGTGCGTGGGTTGCTCATGCTACGTGGAATATATTCGTTCTTCTTCCAGTCCTAGGAACCGTCTATAATGTTCCTTGATTCATTCATTGCTTTTCTTGATCGTCTTCCGTTTCACTTTGGTCGCGGCCTAACAGCGCGATGAAGCTGACGATCCGCCTATCCCGCCCCTTGCAGCTTGGACCTGGTTGTTAGACTTGACTTCTTGCTGGCAAGGGTCAGTCCAGGACGCCTCGCAGCTTATCGCCAGGGCGTTATGCCAAATTAATTTTACACATTCCTTACAAGGACGTAATAAATAAGCAAGTATGAAAATTATTAACCTTACAAAAGAAATCGAACCTCTTTACTTTGTCTGCCTTGCAGAATGGAACGAAGAATTGGATAAAGTGAAATCCATCAAAGAAAAGTGGTACAATGAAATGAAAAGGAAGGGATTACGTATCAAAATTGCTTTGAACGATGAGGGTGTTATTAGTGGTATGATTGAGTACATGCCTATAGAATACTCATGTGCCGATGGATTTCATCTTTATATTGTTAACTGTATCTGGGTCCATGGCTATAAAGGAAAAGGACGAG
>JBHIER010000516.1:0-2486 GCA_046760705.1 bacterium | reverse complement strand
CAGATGAATAGATATCAAACATCAAAGATGTGATCCCAATTTCAGGGACCATCGCTGCTCTCTGCTCATACAGGTTCAATAGGGCGGCTCTGCCGGCCCCTCATATCCACACAGCCCCATCCTGGGAGAGTTCACCAGTGGCACCGGCTCCCCGTAGTCCTCATGCGGATGAACCTCGGCATGCTGGTCGCACAATGTCCCCGGCTCATTCAATTCGTTCAAGCACTCAAAACATAAGCATGAAGCTGGCTGTTCGCATTCAGTGCAATATACCTCAGGTGGGCTATTCCGTGCCATCAGAAAGATCGGATAAGAGGTGAGCGGTTTGCCTTGGCGAGCCTCAACCTCTTTGATCAATGTCATCGATGGGGTCCCAAAATCATAGATATGGGTTAACTCAATTCCTGGCTCGAATACCTGCTCTGCCCGCATCTTCATCAGAATCTCCTCACCTCTCCAGCCTCCAACAGAAAACCGACTCAGACGTCCACAGCACTCCAGCCAGACAGCACGCAGGAAGTGATCCAAATCCCCCAACGTCGCCCGCCCATTCATCTCCAGATGGAGCCAAAAATCAGACTTCCAACTGTCCTTCAATTGTAAATGATAAAGTGTGTGCTCTTTGCCGGACTTTCGGTAAGCAGTACGATTTACCTCTGTTAGCTTTCTCAATCACCCTCTTAACACTCTCGCCTTTGCGCAAATCCTTGATGTCTTCATCGTCATATTTCTTCTCAGCCGGAGTACGATCTCCGATGATCTCCTGACTCCGGGCGAGATACTCTTCAAGAGCAACCCATTGGTCGTGACACCTATATAGCAGACCCGCCTTTTCGCTTCGTTCATCAAGTCTTCAAAGGTTCGGCCTCCGTCCTACCCCAGGAAAAGGCTCACCGCCCTCAAAAATGAGGAACCTCGCACTCGCCTTGTGCCAATCATAATGGCATACTCCCTTAAGCATTACTCGTCAGTATTTACCGGGGGTATCTGCGTTTGTCGGCTTCTCAGCTCGCGGACCAGTTGCACTCGTATGCACATCAGCTCGGATTTTACCGCGGGTCAATCTCTTGAAAGCGAGTCACTCCGATCCGAGAATCTCGTCCTCTAAGACCCTAATTTTTGAAGGATCCACCACGTCATTAAACTGGTCGAACAGTTTAAGATTGTCCATGAGCGGTGTGCTCTCGACGGCAATCAGAGATTCATCCCGCTCCAATCTCTCTCGGAGCAGCCTTACTTCGGCCCGGCTCGTTCCTCTGACCGATGTACTCCACCCCTTTGAGGAGTGGCACAGATCACATGGAGCCCTGGAGTTCTCTTCTTTTCTGGTGCCGTCGCTCGGCGCGCCGTTTTGCGATCTTTCTCTTCTCGCTGGGTTTCACATAGTGTCTCGACTTTTTGGCGTCTCTCTGGATACCCGCTCGTTTCACTTGTGAACGAAAGCGTTTCAGAACGCGATCTATGGGCTCACCTGGTCTTACCTTTATGCTTACCACCGGTTGTACCCACCGCTTCCACGAGGTCCACGACCACCGCCTCGCCTTCCGCCCCCGAGTCCACCTCTGGGGTTCCGTCTTTTGCGCGCCTCGCGACAGGGTTTACACCGTTTCGGATCCTGAAATCCTCTCTCGGCGTAATAGCTCTGCTCCTCTTCGGTAAAGATGAAGTCCCTCCCGCAGTCCTGACAGGCAAGGGTCTTGTTCGCCATGGGAAAAACACCTCCCTTGAGAATGAGTGGTGACGCCTACGCTCTGTGAGATCGCCGCCAGGGGAATAACAAAAAGTTGCAAAAACCAGCGAAAGCTTTGCGATTTGTCAATGATTGGAGGACTTGAGAAACCCAGACGAGAGCCAAAAAGCAGAACTTTAACGCCGCATCAACGGAGAAATTGTCCGGTGCCTTTCGATTCACTGGCAACGTAGGCACTATGAATTTTTCATATTAAAATATACATACGATCAGGCCCAAAAGTCAAGGATAAAATGAGAAGGATTTGACTACGGCAGGCACAAGGGAGCCACCCTCCAAATCTTTGGTGAAATGACCCAGGATCATTGGATGTAAGTTTAATATTCTAATAAGGTTATCTTCCTCCTCTGAAGATAAATTCTGTCCCGCCACCGATTCTTATGCTTATAATTCAAATCGCCCTCCACTGCCCGATGAAAGGGCTCCCTGTCTCTGAGACACGGGCACGTGCATTGTGGCTGTTTCAGGAGACAGAAAGCCCTCCTGAGATCCGAAAGGGCTCAGTAGTAAGAAACAAGAACCCGCTCACCGCATCAACACCATCCTCTTAGTCTCCACAAAGTTTCCAGACTCCAGGCGATAGAAATAAACTCCACTGCTAACGTCTTGCCCCTCATAATCCTTTCCGTCCCAGGTTACCGTGTGGTATCCAGACTCCTCCGGCTCATCCACCAAGCTTACAACCTCCTGCCCGAGGATGTTGTAGATTTTAAGCGCAGTGCGAAGAGCGTACTCT
>JBHIER010000515.1:0-2489 GCA_046760705.1 bacterium | reverse complement strand
GAGGATTTTCGGGCTTGAAGGGTGGGGAGGATTCGCAGATCCTGGTTTTTCACCTTTTTTATATGGCAGGTATGGGGAGTAACGGCGTGGTGGATCCTTGGCCCGTTGAGGGCAACAGGAGCTGTGTGGTGATGAGGGGGGGGCTGGTGGATTTGGCCTGGGCAGGGTCAATCAGGTTTGAGGTGGGCAGGGCATTGGAGCAGCTCATAGAGGCTTTGAAGGAGCATCTGGGTGACATACTTCATGGACCCTCGGTGAGGTAGAGGGATTTTCAGATTGCGGTGGTAAAACATCTGGAACAGGGTGTAGGCAACAAAACAGACCAGCGAAAAAGCCACAATGGCCGTAGGGTCGTGTTTGAAGCAGTGATCCAGGCCGTAGTAGGTAACCAGAACATTGAGCCCCTGATTCTCTATCTCCCAGCGCTTATGTCCTATCTGGCAAACTGTCTCAGTGGGCACAATGGCCCTGGGCAAGGTCGTACACCAGTACCAGTCTGAGATCTTTGCCCCAGAGGTTGTCTCCCGAGAGCGGACAACCCGAAAGGAGCCCCCGAGCTCAGGCCACAGATCAAATCCCTCCTCGTCCCAACGCTCACAGAGGACCGAGCCCTGCTGCTTGACACAAGGAGCTTGGCTCCTGAACAGTCCTGTGGCATCTTCCAGCAGATCGGAGTTGTTCTGCTTGAGAACAAAGAGAACGTGTTTGGAATGTCTCTTCAATAGACTCACAAAACTCGCCCGTCCATAGAGCCCATCGACTGTGACCACATCAAAGGCCTTGGGGAAGCTTCCCAAAAGCCTCTCCATCAGTCGATGGGCTGCCCCAAGCTCATCCTCTCCTGGTCGGATCGGCTCAAGATCCAAAGGAATGGCAAAGGTGCCTCCCAGAAGCTGAGCCAAAACAACCCGATGGTAATACTGAACCCTCTCGCCCCGGGCCGTGTGGACCAACCGTTTTGCACACTGGGAACAACATCTCGAATAACTCGAAAACAACTCATGACCATCAAGAGCAACAACCGACCACCCACCCACACGGATCTGACTTGTCAGATGGTTTCGCTGAAGCCTGCGATAAAGAGCCTGAATCATCGCTCTGAGGGCTTCACAGTCAAACCGCATCAGACTGTAGCCCACCGTGTCACCACTGGGAACCCTCCCCCCTAAATGAGCGTGCCACCTGCGCCTCAATCCTCCCCGAAAGTGGGTCTCCAAGGCATTGAGGCTTCCGAGCCTCAAAACAAAGAGCAAAAAGGTAGAGTAAAAGACCGTCTGAGGAGAAATAGAAGGATGGTGCCGGCTGTCGCGAAGACTACCGAGCAGAGACCAAAAATCAAATACCCGATCCACGTATCGGATGAATCGCCGGAGCAACTACTCTTCTTTCTTCTCTAACTTCTCCCAGTACTGCTCAGATAGAGACTCCAGAATCCCTTGAATCTCCTGATAGCGCTCTACCCACGTCCGAATGCGAAGATGCCACGTTCGAGGAATATAGCGCATACGGTGCTTTCCACCCCGACTCTGGGCCACATAAAGGGACTCGTGCTTCTGCCCCCTCTGACACCGGCAACCAGCCTTGCCGCACGTGTTGCGCATGGTGACGAGATTGCCCCGCATCAGGCCTCCGGAACGCACCAGTTGAGTCAGCCGGGAACGGAGCCTTCTTTCTTCACCAGATAGATGGGCTCGATGCTTCACAGGACACCTCTACTTATATCATAAGTATATATAAGATAAGAAGACCTGTCAACCCCTTTTTTTAATCGCGACTTTGTTCAGTCTGTCAAGAGGTGCCCGATCGATTGGAACCTTGAGGACTTCGGCGAATCCTAT
Organism: bacterium; assembly: GCA_046760705.1. Lineage (GTDB taxonomy): Bacteria > JBHIER01 > JBHIER01. The sequence goes on along the minus strand of JBHIER010000515.1, from coordinate 651 downwards.
AGCCTATTTGCGGAACCGCTGCCTCCTTGGAGGCCATGGAAACACGGTTTAGCGCCCTTGCGATTTTTTCCGAAAAATTGTTAAATGGACCCCGACGTGGCGGCGGGGTCGGACAAACCGTAAGGGAGGAAACCGGTGAAAACGATAAGGACGCGCATGGGGGACGGGTCACTCGTCGAACTGTCAGAAGCGGACCTGAGAAAGGACCTCGAGGAGGGGACGCGGCATGCGGCGGGCGCCGCCGAGATCGATCCGCTCACCCCGGACGAACTCGACCATCTCTTCGACATCTTTGCCTCCCGCGCCAAATTCACGAGCGTGGAAATGGGGCGGGAAATCATCCTCTCTTATGATGCCGGCACCCTGAAGATCCGCCGTGTGGGTGTCTCGACCGGAAGGATTCATGCGCTTCAGATTTATGAAAAACTGCTCGGGGCCGACACCATGGAGTTGGCCCACGTGGATTACAGTTTCAAGCCGGTGAAACCCATTGTCGGAAACGAGCAGCCCGTTCTCGAACAGGCACTTCTTGTGACGACCGTGCCCCTCTTCTACGGGGCCATGCCGAACCTTGGACTCTACACCCAGCCGGACGGACCTGCCCCGAACCCAGCCGAGCTCTTGCCCATGGGGAAGATCTCGCAAGCAAGG
>JBHIER010000514.1:0-2496 GCA_046760705.1 bacterium | reverse complement strand
GGGCGAGAGAATCGCCAAAGAGTCAGAGCCAGGCAGAGGTACCTGCTCTTTTAGAAAGTGTTCTTCGCTCCGATCTGACTGCTGCAACACCACCACTTCCTCCCCTGCTGAAATGAAAGACCCCCTCGCCAAACACATTATTGCCGCAAAAAGTATGATTCTCATCCTTGTTCACCCCCCTGGCATTATGTTGGGCCTCCTGGCATGATTCAAACTTGTATTTAATCTCCCAGAATAATATTTATGACCTGGACAATGTCGAGTACATTGATCGTTCCGTCACCGTCGTAATCGGCGGCCCAGATCTGAGCCGGGGGTGAATCGGCCAGCCGGATAAGGATGTTGACGGCCAGTATCACATCGGCCGCATCCATCTGTCCGTCGAAATTAACGTCGCCCTTCCGTTCTTGCCGACACTGCAGGTATGTCTGCCCGGCATTGGTTGCACCGTAATCATTTCCACTGGCCCCGATCAGGATGTCGTCGTAACCATCTCCATTCACGTCACCGGCGATTGAGACAGGCCAACCCGAGTAATCTTCTGCCTCTTCACCGACAAAAGAAACATCGGCCTCTGACAGACTTCTATCCTTAGCCCATCCATTGGGCTTGCCAAAGATGAGATAGGTCTGCCCGGAATCATTTCCTCCTCCATCGTTTAAATAAGATCCAATAAGGATATCATCGTATCCGTCTCCATTGAAATCACCCCCGCCTGAAAGCCCACCTCCAGACCGATCACCTGAAAACTCGCCAATAAACGAGGCATTGGCAGCCTCTGATAATCCAATTTCAAAGGACTCCCCTCCTCCAGGCCGACCAAAGACCAAATAAGTCTGGCCAGCTTCAGCACCACCCTCATCGTCCCAGAAAGCTCCAATGAGAATATCATCGAAACCATCGCCATTTACGTCCCCGGCTTTGGCTACCATCCATCCAAGAAGGGGATATATAGCATTTTCGTAGTCAAACCAACCATGGCTGATAAAAGTGATATTGCTCTCGGACATGGGCACATCTTTTCTCCAACCGCTTGAGTGGCCAAAAATAAGATAGACCCTTGCTGTATTATCGCTCCATTCTTTGCCTCGCCAATGAGCAGCTATCAGAAAATCGTCATAGCCATCACCATTCACATCGCCTACCCCGGTAATCCACGAACCAGACCAATCCTCTGAAGGCGGTCCCACGAAAGAGGCATCAGCATCTGATAACGGTGTATGTGTAGCCCAGCCAGTGGCTTTGCCAAAGATCAAATAAGCCCTCCCGACGTGCTCCACTATTCCACCTGAAGGAAAAGCACCAATGAGTATGTCATCGTAACCATCACCATTTACATCTCCAGCCCCTGACACACTAAAACCTGCCCATTCCTCTTGTTCACCTGTGAAACAAACATCAGCCTCTGATAGATGGGTCTCAACACCAAATCCTCCTGATCTGCCGAAGAAAAGAAAAGTCTTCCCAGAATTCGTACCTTCATCATTATTTCGGGGTTCACTGATAATGATATCATCATAGCCATCCCCGTTGACATCACCTGCACCAGAGAGAAACAAGAAATCATGTTCGCAAATAAAAGAGCCATCAGCCTCATATAAATTCATATGCCTTTTCCAACCTTGCAGCTTACCGCGAATAAAATAAGTTCGATTGGAACCTTTATTAAAGATGAGCATATCATCATAGCCGTCTCCATCAACATCACCCGCCAAACAACTTGAAGCTCCACAAAAATCATATTCAATTTCGCCAACAAAGGAAGCACGAATCTGACTGAGATCGATTCTCTCAATGGCTTGAGATTGACAGAGACCACAAATGTTATAGCTCTAAGTATCATCTACCCCCCCAATCAATAGAGAGAACAAATAGAGAGTCGGGTGCTATTTCGCCCAACTCTCTATTTGATCCTCAAGCTTGACTAATCGCAGTTCTCTTCTTCAGTGCTGCATTGCCACGGTGGACAACCGGGACAGTACTCACTACAAGTATAGTGGCAGCAACCGTCGTAATACGAGAATGTGCAGGTCTGTCCGCACCCATTTGTGTAACACCCCTCACAGGGAGCCACTGGGTCGGGGCAGGCAAAGGCCGGTGGTGGGGCATGGAGCTCCATGAGCCCCACCACTATTGCCGCCAGAACGAAGACGGCAATGGCGCCACCTCCTAAAACTTCTAAGGTTTTCATCTCATCCTCCCCCTAATAAAAAGGTTTGGAGATTCGATGTCAAGTCAAACTTGACATTACGGACCAATCTATGTGGACAAACTTCATCAGCCTGAGGCATCCTCGAAGCACCTACCCTGTTTTCTTGCCCGGATTAAGGCAGGCTCCGCTTGATCTAATTTCAGCCTCGCCTACTCTCAAGACCCCTGACCCACCAATTGTTTTCCAATTTTCCTGTCTCGTTATGCGGAACAGCTCCTGCTTCGACATAAGCAACCATTCCTTTTCGGTCTATCAGAACCTTCTGCGGGATGCTGCCACATCTG
>JBHIER010000513.1:0-2499 GCA_046760705.1 bacterium | reverse complement strand
GGGCTAAGATCTCCCTTCGGCTCACCAAAACCTCCCGATCTCCCCCTGAGGAAGATAACCGACAACCCCTTCCTATGCCTATCACTTTTGTCGGACATCTCGGAATTTCGGCCTCGTTTTTGCTACGGTCTGGAAAGGGTTTTTCGATCAACAGGCCTGCCGGGGAAGCGGGTGGCCTCAACGCTTAGCGCCAGATCTGGGGATTACAGCATGTTAAATGCAGAGGGGAAGTATAGCAGGGCGCTTCATCATTCGCCATACTTTAGTGATAGGGACCTATTCCTGGTCCCTTGTGCTCAGGCAGTCCGCGATTGATAAGCGTGAGATACGCAGGCCTTGTTAGCAGTGGCCTTTGACCATGAGCTTTAATCCCACATTCGGAAAAGGGCACCTTTTAGTAGTTAGAGATGGTTTTGTGTATGGTTTTACCCGACGTTTGTTGTTCTCATTAACATAGGTTTGATCTATTGAAGTCCGAAAAGGCCAGAAAAATGCTGCCAAAAGTTATGGTGAATAGGGGTAGGGAGGTACGATGGGCGTACTCCTTCCCTGTTGAGAACACTTTTGGCCATGCTCAAATTTAGTTAGACGACGTAGCGGGGTTTTCCCTCGGCCAGGCAGCGGAAGATGTATTCCATTAACGTACGATATCGGTATCCTCTGGGATACTTGATGAACCATTGGAGCTTCTTACGGGTCACCAAAGCCGGTATGAGCAGCAGGTTCATCCTGAGCCACCGGATGCTCTTTGAGCGAAACTGGGCCGGTAGCACAAAACGCTTGAACCAATTGAGGAGGTTGTAAGCCAAAACCACCAACTGCACATAGAAGGCGTTACCGTAAAAGTTGAGGCTGGGCAGTTTGTCCAGGTTGAACCCCAACTTCGATTCCTTAATGCAATTTTCCACCGTGGCCCGGTGATTGTAAAAGCGCCAGCAACTTTCGGCATCCAGTTCCTCATAGCCGATGTCGGTCACGTAGAACCGATAGCTCTCCAGATACTCTGGTTGCCGGGGTTGGCCCAGAAGGTCTCGGTCCTGGGGATCGTAGTCCGGGTTGGGTTCCTGCTCTTTGACGATGATCATACGGCGATATGTGCTCCAACTGCCGTAGCGATAGTCTATCTCGGTGATGAAAAACCGTCTGGGTTGCTCCTCCTCGTCCCCAGAAGAGAGGGGTCGAAAATCCTTCAACGTGCGGGCCAGGGCTTTAAGATCTGGGGTGGCTTTGGCCGCACAGATGTATCTGATCTCCCTGGCCTCCAGATAGTCGAAGAGCTCCTCGGAGAAAAAGCCCTTGTCGATCCGCACGAAGGTGGGCCTGTAATTGGGAGGGAGCATTGCCAGGGTCGACTCGAAGAAACTTTCAAAATCCGTGGTGCAGTGGGTGTTGCCCGGGCGGAGCTCGGCTTTGATCCAGTCCCGGTTGTTGGCGATAAAGGCGGCAGCGATTTGAAAACAGGGTCGCCCCCTTTTGCGGGGGTTGTAACCTATTTCTGCTCCCTCCTGCTTCCCATACACGGTGGCTGTAGTCAGATCGAAATCTATTCCGATTTCGATAACCCTCTCGGTCTGATTGCACCGCAGAAGGCCCTTCTGGTTGACCCGCTCTAGAGCATCGACATTCTCTCTGGTGGCCGCTGCCAACTGTTTCCGGATGTTCCCTTCGTCAGGCAGTTGGTCAACTCCCAGTGCCCGGGTAAGACCGGGATCGTGGCGGAAGGAGTTTATGTCATAGAGGCGGGGAGCACCGGCCAGGATACAGGCCAGGGTTGAGATCAGAAGCTGAGACGTTGAATAGGTGTAGCCCTTGTGTTCAAGGACAGACTCAAGCCCTCTGTCCAGCCCCATCCTCTCGGCGAAGGCGATGGGAAGGAACATCCCCCCAAAACCGGTCAAGTTCCTCTGGTTGAAATAGAGCCTGGTGTTGTAGGGGGTTACCTTCTTCTTGTTATCACAGGCGGAAATGGGGTTCATCCGCCTGAAGAGATCGTGCTGGGCATTGATCCATCTGCCCTCTCGTCCCGAAAAGGGGGCCTTGTAGAAGCAGTTTTCCTGACCCCACTGTTGGGCAATCCTGGGCAGAAGGTCGGCTTGGATTCGCTTCATCTTTTTCCTCCATAAGTAACGGTTAACATTTTAATAAATATAATACTTATGGAGAAAAAAGCAACGTAAATATGTTCAAATTTCAAAGAACGGAGACAATTTGCCCGAGGAAATTCCGGATCTAGGATAAATACTCTGATAAGGAGCAGATAAAGTATTGGTCGCAACGGTCGTATCTTCCAGAATAGTTAGTAACACCCCTGTCTATTTCAGGGAGGCACAAAATGAAAGACGAAGAAAAGACAAAAGAGCAACTCATCGATGAATTGGTGGAGATGCGCCAACGAATTGCGGAAGCAAAAGCATCAGAAATCGAGTACAGGTGGGAGGAGGAGGCCCTTAGGGATTACGTGACCCGATTGTCCAAAAAGAATCGATACGAGACGATCAT
>JBHIER010000512.1:0-2500 GCA_046760705.1 bacterium | reverse complement strand
TGAAAAGTAGAACATCTTCCTCCTTGGCCTGTTTCTGAAGGGCCTCGGTAAATCCGACTTTAGAAAACAGGACGTAAGACCTTTGGCTGACGTCTGCTTGTACCAATTCGGATTTCCGTTTCAAATCTCTCAAGATAAAAATCTCGGGGCTTCTTTTACCGCAGCGCCTCCGAAAAGCCCGAGTAGTCCCGATAGAAACTGAAATCCTTAAACACGGCCTCCGGCAAGAGGGGGGCGCCCTTTAAGATCAGATTGGCCAGATTCAAGGCCAACCCCGGCCCGAGCATGAAGCCCTGCCCGCACATGCCGGCCGCCACCCAGAACCCTTTGGCCTGGCCTATCTCATCGACGATAGGGATGCCGTCTGGGGTCATGGGATAGAGTCCCCGCCAGATGCGCCTGACCTTGATGTTCTGGAGTTTGGGAAAGAGGCGGATGAGACGCTGACCCGCTTCGGGCAAAAAGGTTGAGCAGACGCGTCGGTCAGGACCCTCAATAGGGGGGTCAGGAGTGATGGAGAAGAGGAAGTGGCCCTCCAAATTTTGATAGAAGTAGAGGTTCTTCGACCGCTGGAATTTTCTGATGTCCACCACCAGCGGGTCGAGGAAGTGGGTCACCGGTTCGGTCACCCCGGCCTCGTGGCAGTCAGGGAAAACAGGGAGCTCAATACCGACCATTTGACCGATCTCTCTGGCCTGGGCGCCAGCCGCATTGACGACCACTGGAGCAGAGTAGGCACCTTGTGTTGTCTCTACCCCGCTCACCCGATCGCCCTTTCGGGTGATGGCCACCACCTTTTCGCCGCACCGAAATTTGACTCCCAACCGCTTAGCCTGGTGGTAGAAGGCGGCTGCGGCCTTTATGGGCGACAGGTGGGCGTCCTCAGGCGAATAGGTCCCACCCAGCAGCCCCTCGGGGTCGATCCCAGGCAGCACCTGCCGAAGCTCAGTGGCGTCGAGCCAATTGATGTTGAGTCCGTATGCTTTCTGCCTCTTTAGCAGATTTTGGAGGTTAGCAGCGTCGGTCTGAGTGTAGGCGGGGAAGGTGTATCCGCCCCGTTCAAAACCGATGTCGTCCCCGTACTCCTCCCTCCAGTTGGAGAAGATCTCCAGACTCATCATGCATGTCTGGATTTTGGCCGGATCTGAATGGGTGGCCCGTACCCCTCCGATGGCGCATTTGTTCTGCCCCTGTCCCACTGAGGGGTAAAAATCCAGAGCGAGGACCTTGAGCTTCTCTTTGGCCAAGTAGAGGGCGGTGGGGAGCCCGACGCTCCCGGCCCCGATGATGATGACATCGTAACTGGACATCCCTCACCCTGCCATTCCGGCCAGCACTTTGAGGGGAACTTCGGCCAAAAAAGGCCGCTTGGTATACGGGACCACATCTTTGAGGTCAACCCCCTCCTGCCGGAACAGACTGAGAATGAGGGGCTCGCAGCTCTTGCCGCCGCAAGCTCCCATGCCGCATCTTAAGACCTTCAACTGGTTCATGTCCCGGACACCTTGGCGAATGAGGTGACGGATCTGTTTGGCGGTGACGCGCTCGCAGCGGCAGACGATGGTTTCATTTTCAATCTCCACCTGGTATGCCTGTCGCCAGGGTTCGAAGGGGGCTGTCCCTCTGCTCCTAAGACCGGCCACAGAGGTGGCGATCGCTTTGGGCACGCGCAGAACCACCAGGAGGGTCCGGTCGTAGGCGCTTCTTTTCACCACCTTCTCCACCGGGCAGGTGGTGAGCCCACGGCCTTCGATGTCCACCGCCTCCACCTCGTGGCCCACTCTTATCAGATCCTCGGACAGCTCAAAGGGAACGGTGACCAGCCCGGTCTCGCCCTCCCCTCTCAGGTCAACGAGGGTGATGGCCAGTCCTGGGCAGAAGGCCACGCACCGGTAACACCCGCTGCATTCGTCTTTGCCCACTTCAGGAAGGCCCGTGATGCCGTCGCCGGGGATGATGATCATATCCTTGGGGCAGACTTTGGCGCACGGATCGCACGGGATTTCCTGGTGGCAGAAGATAACGGGAAAGAGCCCCGAGGGAAGCGTCTTGGTCCTCAGGGGGAAAGTTCTCCCCGGTTTGCTCTTCAGTATCTGGGCCTTTTGCGCCCACTCCTTCGGTGCAGCTTCGCCTCTGCCCAGATCTTTGACAATCCGTCGGCCAGCCATCCGGCCGCTGAAGATGGCGGCACTGGCTTCGGCGATCTCCTGGGCATCTCCGGCGCTGTAGACGCTCAGCCCCATCTCTTCGGCCTGAAGGGAGAGCTCGTCGATCGGCTCCAGGCCAACGGCCAGCAAAAGGGTGTCGGCGGCAAAGGTCTTCTCCGTCCCCTCAACCGGGCTGAAGGAGCCGTTCACCTGGGCGATGGTGACCCACTCCACCCTACCCTCTCCCCCGGCCATGACGACCGTGTGGGAGGTATGGATGGGCACGCCCAGGCGTTTGAGCTTGTCGGCGTGGACCTTATATCCTCCCACCCGGTCCATGGCCTCGGCCACAC
>JBHIER010000511.1:0-2504 GCA_046760705.1 bacterium | reverse complement strand
TGGTCTAAATGTGACCCTCACATCGCGACTGTCACCTGAGCCGATGTTGAATGAAGTTATGTCAACGGAAAAATCTGTCCTGCTCGAACTGATATTGCTGACCACCAGATCGGAGAGCCCCACGTTGAAGACCGTCAGGGTCCAATCTGAGGAACTGCCGACATTCACCACACCGAAATCGTGGCTCATATCAGACACGTCGATTGCCGCCCCTGGGGCCCATACTGTAAAGAAGCTATCCACCGACGCGGTATTGAGAAGCGTATCCAGATCCATCGTACTCACGCCTAACAGCCGCAACGGCACATTACCAAAGGGGGCATCAGCCTCGACGTCGAAAGAGAAGTCGAATATAGGCCCAGAACCAGGTCCAATAGAATTCTCTATGTCCAAATATGCTACATAGACTGTTCCCGGTGTTGATTCCTGCCACATACCAAACCTCAGACCTGCGGAACGGGCTGTCTTCTCGACATTGGTGACCGTCAATATGTCAGGATCATAGCTGAGGTTGAACTCTACTCCATACACAGCCACGTTGTTATCCAGGTCGATGGCCACAATATTATTGCTGCTTCCTGGGGTTCCGGAACCTCTCCTGACCCGCAAGGTGGCGTCTGGTTGCACCCCTTCCCCGCTCAGAAATATATGAACCAAACTCTCATCCGGATCGTTACTGGCGATGGTCAAACTACCGGAAATCGACCCCAATGAGGAAGGAGCAAACGTGACAGTCACCTCCCGAGTCCCGCCCGGTGCAACAGTGAAAGTGGCGGGAATTGCGGAAAAATCTGCGTGATCGGAAGTAATATGACTGACAATCAGATCCACGGTGCTCAAATTTGAAACCGCCAAAATCCACTCTGCCGCTTCACCCAGAGCCGCACTTCCGTAGTCATGGCTGGTAGCCTGCAGAGCGATCTCCGAAGGCGGAGTGGCACCTGTTTGGGCCACCGGCCCTCCAGTCAAGAAAAGGAATATTAAAAAGAGTGGATTTAAGATCTTTATTTTCATGTTCTTGCCCCCTTTCGAAGAAAACCTTTCACTCATCATGTCCAACGGTTCTTTCCAGCACATTTTCTCATATTTCCTTAAAATTGAACAAGATGGGCATTCTCAGGTCAGATATTCGCCTCGCCTACACAGTTTTGCCTCCACAATTTAAGAATACATCGCTTTCAAGTCAAGGCAAATATTACCAATTTGCACTTAAATCCGCCAACTTGGTAATGGCTTGAGTTTAACCTTAGTGCATATGGAGTGTGATTCTTGAATGGGTGTTATATAGAAATTTGAAAATGGGGCCAATCTTTAGATTGGATTTTTGGAAGGACATTCGTCCTGGAGGATTCTCCGTAAGCGTTCCACCTGCCGTTGATTTGAGGGCTTCTGACTCGAGGTCGTCTGTGTCTGATTCCCAAAGTGTATTAAGTTTTGGATAAACTATGACTTATCTCAAAAACAGACACTTCCTTGTTTGCGTGAAATTCCCTGATTGAATCCGATATACGTATACCCCACTTGAGACATCAGTTCCCCTGGCCTCCTTGCCCTGCCAGGTTGTCCGGTAATACCCAGCCTCTTTCTGCTCATCTACCAAGACTGCTACTTCTTCACCAAGGATATTGTAAACCGTAAGCCTCACCCGGCCCGTCTCGGCAAGTTGATATCTGATTGCGGTCTCTGAATTGAACGGATTGGGGTAGTTTTGCTCTAAAGCATAAGCCGTAGGTACAGCCTTGACCACAAAACACCCCTTGCTCACATTGGCCCCCTTCAAATCATCAACCAGATTGGAAAGAGTAAACTCACCCCGACCATTGGCCCCTTCCCTAACTGCAAAGAGGGCATCAACAACAGCAACAGGCCCAGTAGAAGACACCCCTTCGGTGTGGAACCCACCAATAGTGACTACACTCTGACCCGTGACAACCCCATCCATGGCAATCCAATCCTGGGTCAGGGGGGTTCTGAACACTCCTTGAAACTCTAAGAGGTCTTCCGGAAAGGTCAGGTCCATACCGAAAGCGGAAAGGTTCTGGGGATTATGCACCAAGATGGAAACCCTCATCATGGATCGGGGCAAACCCCTCACCTCGGCCAGACTCACATTAGAAGCAGTCATGGCTTGTCCAGAAGCTTTTCCCGGGAGACCGCATTGGCAGGCGGGGCATTCGGGTGTCCAGTCTCCGAGAATGAATCTCCAGAATACGCAGAGGGCATCGCCAGGCGTGATCTGCCCGTCACAGTTCACATCGGCCGCCTGCTCCGAACAGTCGCACTCACACTCCTCCTGCCACTCTCCCAGGATGAATCGCCAGAAGGCACATAATGCATCCCCGGGAGTGATCTGGCCATCGCAGTTCACATCGCCGCAGGTACAGCAAGTGACCGGCGTCCCCACACAGACCCCGCTCAGGCAGACGTCATTCTCCGTACAGGGATCACCATCATCGCACGCTGTCCCATCAGCCACAGGAGTTTCCAAGCACTCGCCGGTCACC
>JBHIER010000510.1:0-2507 GCA_046760705.1 bacterium | reverse complement strand
CTGATAAAGCAGTTGATTTAATTGATGAAGCAGCAGCCGCTGTTCGTTTACCTGCCATGTCTCTACCAGAAGAGATTAAATCCACACAGGAGAAACTCAAACGGCTAGAGTCAGAGAAAAAAGAAGCGGAGAAACTTAATGATACTGTCAGACTTACAGCTATTAATCGAGAAATAAAAGAATTGGAAGGGAACCTTGAGGAGAAGAAACGAGCATACGAGTTAAAAAAATCAACCACTACTAACGTGGTGACTCCTGCGGCTATCGAGGAGATTGTTTCCCGATGGACTAATATCCCTGTATCCAAGCTGACGGAGAGCGAGTCAGAGAAACTTCTTAAACTGGAGGAGATTATTCACAAGCGGATTATTAACCAAGATAATCCCGTTAGTGCGGTGGCGGAGGCTGTCAGAAGAGGCAGAGCGGGGCTAAAATCCACCAAGAGACCGATTGGTTCATTCATATTTATGGGTCCAACTGGTGTGGGAAAAACAGAGCTTGCCAAAGCCTTGGCTGAGATTCTTTTTGGCAGTGAGGAGATGATGGTGCGTCTTGATATGACTGAGTACATGGAGAAACACGAAGTAGCTAAACTAATTGGAGCTCCACCAGGGTATGTAGGTTATGAGGAAGGTGGACAATTAACAGAAGCAGTTAGACGTCGTCCTTACTCTGTGGTGCTTTTGGACGAGATTGAGAAAGCCCATCCCGATGTGTTCAATATCTTGTTGCAAATTCTGGATGAGGGGCATGTCACCGACGGATTGGGGCGGAAAGTGGATTTTAAAAACACCATTCTGATTATGACCTCCAATATCGGCGTGCGCGATATCAGGAAAGGCGGGACGTTTGGCTTTGGAAAACATGATGAAAAGAGTGAATATGAAGCGATGAAGGACAAAATCCTCCAGGAAGCTCGTCGTGTGTTCAATCCAGAATTTCTTAATCGGTTGGACGAGATGATCGTGTTCCACTCCTTGACCAAAAAAGACATGCTGAAGATCGTGACCATCGTGCTGGATGAGGTGGTTCATCGGCTCGAAGACCGTGAGCTGGAAATTACCCTGACCGATGGGGCAAAAGAGTTTCTGGTGGAGAAGGGATTCGATCCTGTATTCGGTGCCCGGCCGCTGAAGCGAACCATTCAAAAATATCTGGAAGACCCCCTGGCGGAGGAAATCTTGAAAGGAAAATTCCAGGACGGCAGTCATATCCAGGTACGAAAAAAAGGCGCGGGTTTGGAATTTGTAGAAATTGGTAGAAAATATATTGATGCCAATAGAGCCGGAGAAATTGAAAAAGTGTAAGGACCATTCTTAGCAACATGAACAGATTCCTCTCTCAGAAATCCCGATAGCAAGGTGTCGGGATTTTCTGTTTGTAGCCGAGGTTCTTCTGCAAGAGGTAGACATGGACAAAGAGAAACTGCTGATCCATATGGATTATTCCAATGTGATGGCTGAAAATGTGGGCTTTCCCCATGGTCTCACGCAGAAGACATTGTCCGGGTATCAGGAGCACACCTCCCGCATTCATCATGATTTTTTGCGAAGAAGGGAACGGGGCGAATTTGCTTTCATGAACCTCCCCACGCAAAAAGAAGTGCTCGATGGGATCGAAAAATACCTCAAGAAAATCGCCGGGCGCTTCGAGAATTATGTCCATATAGGGATCGGTGGTTCGGCTCTCGGCCCGATCGCCCTGCATTCTTCCCTGTGCCACCCTTATTTCAATCAATTGCCGCCGACAAAGAGAAACGGGTCTCCCAGAATCTACTTTCTGGATAATATCGATCCGGACACCATTGCCTCATTATTTGATCTTCTGGATATGAAAAAGACGTTGGTGGCCGTTGTCACCAAATCCGGAGGTACCGCCGAAACGATCGCCAGCTTCCTGGTTTTCTTAAAATCCCTCCGGAATGAATTGGGAGAGAATTATCGCGATCATCTGGTAATTATCACCGATCCTCTGCGGGGATTTTTACGGAAATTGGCTGATGAGGAGGGGATCTCCAGTTTTGCCATCGATCCGGCAGTAGGCGGTCGATTTTCGGTGCTCACTCCTGTCGGGCTCCTTCCCGCAGCGATCTCCGGCATCGATGTGCATCTATTGCTGGACGGGGCCGCTGCCATGACCAGAATCTGTCAACGGGAACATCTCCTCGAAAATCCCGCCTATCTGTTCGCTCTGATCAATTACATTTACTACCTGGAAGGGATCCGCACCATCATCATGATGCCCTATTCCGATCGCCTGTGGCGTGTTTCCGATTGGTTTCGTCAACTCTGGGCGGAGAGCCTCGGAAAAAAGAATAACCGACTCGGTCAGGCGGTCAATATCGGTCCATTGCCGGTGAATGCTCTGGGAGCCACGGACCAACACTCCCAGGTACAGCTCTATATGGAGGGGCCCAATGACAAATTGTACACCTTCATTGAAGTCGCCAATTTTAGCCACACCGTCTCATTACACTCTCCCTATCCGGGATCGTCAGAAGCGGGCTA
>JBHIER010000509.1:0-2511 GCA_046760705.1 bacterium | reverse complement strand
GTCACCGAAAGACGAAACGGGCCCCGTTAGATATGGAGTTATCTCACGGGGCGGGTATCGCAACCTTAACTCAAACGCTTTTGGTTGCGGCTTTGCCGCGCTAAGACTCTGTGGGCGAATATGCAGGTTCGAAAAAGTGGTTGACAAGACCACAAAAGTTCATATATTTATGGCTTCTTTCAGAGTCCTAAGGCTGCCGTTTGAGGGGATATGGAAGCTAACCGTTTTAACGTCTGGGCATTAGGTGCGAATGAGTTCCTGCGAGCAGGGAACGGCCCAAGGGAGTGAACTCGAGGCGAGTTAAAGAGAGAGTATGGAGAGAATTCGAACATTGATCATGGGTGCGGCCGGGCGTGACTTCCACAACTTCAATGTCTGCTTCCGGGATAATCAGGCCTACGAGGTAGTAGCCTTCACAGCGACGCAGATACCGAATATTGAAGGGCGAAAATACCCGGCCGAGCTGGCCGGCCCTCTCTACCCCGAAGGAATACCCATCTATGCTGAGGAGGAGCTCGTTGAACTCATCGGCAGAATGAGGGTGGATCAGGTCTTCTTCTCCTACAGCGATGTTTCCCATGAGTATGTGATGCACAAGGCCTCCGCTGTCATCGCGGCCGGAGCCAGCTTCGTGCTCTTGGGTTCAGAACCGACTGCAATTGAGAGTTCTCTCCCCGTGGTGTCGATCTGTGCAGTTCGCACCGGAAGCGGCAAGAGTCAGACGACGCGCAGGGTCTGTGACATATTGAGAACGAGGGGGAAGAGGGTAGTTGTTATCCGTCACCCCATGGCTTACGGCGACCTGGTGAAGCAGAAGGTGGAGCGATTTGGATCCTACGACGATCTCGAAAGATACGAATGCACCATCGAGGAGAGGGAGGAGTACGAACCCCACATTGCCCGGGGATTTGTCGTCTATGCCGGGGTCGATTACGGAGCCATTTTGCAAGAGGTTGAGAAAGAGGCGGACCTCGTCGTCTGGGATGGTGGGAATAACGATCTCCCTTTCTACAGACCTGACGTCCACATCGTTGTAGCAGATCCGCACAGGGCTGGCCACGAGCTGCGGTATCATCCGGGGGAGACGAACCTGCGAATGGCCCACGCCGTTGTGATCAATAAAGAGACGACTGCCGAGCACACCGCTATTGAGAAGGTGAAGCGCAATATCCGCCAGGTGAACCCTAAGGCAGTAATTGTGGATGCTGAATCGCCGATTTATATGGACGATCCAACCGTGGTTAAAGGGAAACGTGTATTGGTGGTGGAGGATGGCCCGACCTTAACCCACGGCGGGATGGGCTACGGAGCGGGCACGATCGGTGCCAGGAGATTCGGGGCCACTGAGATTGTTGACCCTCGCCCGGGCGCTGTGGGCTCCATCGCCGAGACATTTAAGAGATATCCTCATATCGGAGCGTTATTGCCAGCCATGGGATATGGGGAGCGACAGATTCAAGAGCTGGAGGAGACGATCAGAGCGGTCGATTGTGAGGCGGTCGTAATCGGTACGCCTATCGATCTGCGCCGTCTGATCGCTATCGACAAACCGGTGGCTCGGGTGAGATATGAACTTCAAGAGATCGGAAGGCCCAACCTGGAGGATGTCTTAGCCGGAATTGAAGCCTGAGCAGAGGGAGGAATGAAGAGACCGCAATTGAACGGTAAGACGGCTGTGGTGGCCCTGGGGGGAAATGCCATCTCCCCCAAGGGTGAAGAGGACACCATTGCCAACCAGTTCCGCCGCACGCGGGAGAGTTTGAGGGAGATTATCAAGCTCCTGGAGGCCGGCTACCGCATGGCCATCACCCACGGCAATGGTCCCCAGGTGGGCAACGCCCTGTTGCGGGTGGAACTGGCCAGGGGCAAAGCCCCTATCCTGCCCCTGGGCATATGTGTCGCCGATACGGAAGGGGGGATGGGGTATATGATCGAGCAGTCTCTTCAGAATGGGCTGAAGGCCGCCGGGATCGATCGAGAGGCGGTGACCATCGTTACTCAGGTCATCGTGGATCCGGCCGACCCTCTCTTCGATAAATACACAAAATTTGTCGGTCAGTTCTACTCGAAAGAGGAGATAGAGAGATTGGCCGATAACAACGGGTGGACGGTCAAAGAGGATTCGGGTCGGGGGTGGCGAAGGGTTGTTCCGTCGCCGAAGCCCCTGAATATAGTCAACGCCAAGGCGATAAAGAAGCTGGTGGACGACGGGACGGTGGTGATCGCTGCCGGAGGTGGCGGGATTCCAGTCTACGTCGACAACAATAATAGGCTGGAGGGAGTCGATGCCGTGATTGACAAGGATCTGGCCTCGGCTGTGCTGGCCAGAGATATCGGCGCCGAAGAGCTCATCATTCTGACGGACGTGGACAAGGTGGCCTTGAATTTCGGCAAGCCCAATCAGGTTTGGCTGGACGAAATGACGGCAGATCAGGCCCACGAATACCTCCATCAGGAGCATTTCCCCTACGGCAGTATGGGGCCGAAGGTCAAAGCGGCCATCAATTTCAT
>JBHIER010000508.1:0-2520 GCA_046760705.1 bacterium | reverse complement strand
GAGGAGTTCGTAATTATGGTCAATGGCCGTGGAAACACTTTTGTTGTTCCGACAAAATCGTTCCTTAAGAGCCGAGCCGGTGAGGCTAAGTCCCCCGTAAAGTTGAGACTATTATGAATTGGTATTTTGGCTCCTCCTTTTCTATGCTGCGGCTGGAGTTGCCCGCCTGTGCGTGCCCGCACGGAGACAGGTGCAACTCCTACCCGAGCTGAATTACGCAACTATCTTATGCGATATGTGATCGTATTTGTGAACATGTGTGCTGAGGGCGGAAGTAAAGAGGGAGTGGACGACGTTAACTTCTATCGACTACTGGTTGGAGAGTTTACTCAAACGGATAATTGCCCGCTCTTCAACTGAGTGATTTCTGTAAATTTTGATAGTAGCTGCATATTACAAATACCGTGACAATATAGGAATTTTCTTTTTTGGTGAGGCATAATTCCTTGTTAGATTTTGATGCTTGCATTTACGGGTTTTTTCAGAGTCACATAGGCCCGCTTCTGTCATTCTGAGCGAGGTCCTCAATCCTGGCGTGTCGTCAGGGCAGGGTTCGTTCAGGACCTTCGATCTCAGAATCTGATAGGCTCTGAAGCATATTCATTGGGGAATAGGGCACTAATCCCCGTGCACCTTGTCATTCCTGCGAATGCAGAGCCTGCCCCGTATTTATTACGGGGGATCTCCTGAGTGCGTGGCGGCAGGCGGAGATCCCTGCATACACAGGGACAGGGATTCCGGAACACCTCCGGAATGACAGCCCCTTCTTCTTGCTGTTGCTGCCTCGCATCAAACTTGATTTCAAATTTTAGGATCAGAACTCATGTCTGTTTCATTTAAGGGGGGAGTGATGACTAGAAGATGCCTTGTTGGTTCGGTCCTGACATTTTTTGCTCTCTCTTTAAGTTTGCATTCAGTGAGCACAGCAGAGCAGAGAGCAGCATTAAAGCCAATTAGAAATTCCTTGGAGCGTGACGGAGAATCTATTTTGAAACCGGACGCCTTTCCCGCAGATAATGAGGCCGTACTCAGGCTCGGCCCGCTGAACCTTGACCCTGGCGTGATCGACACCCTGTCCTGGAGAACATTTCCTACAAGTGGGTTCTATTATCTGTTTAGACACCTTGGGGATTCGTTAGCGATATGGTTCAAGCCCTTGGGGGCGTGCACCCTTAAAGCTATCAGAATTCACTTCGGGGCCGTTGATGCCGGGAATGTGTTTCTTGATGTCTATGAATCGAGATACAGTGGTCACATTGTGACCACCGATAGCACAGATGCCTTCGGCTGGATCGGCACCCACGAAGATGGCCAATGGGTGCCCGGATGGGTCATGGGGCACTCACCGCTGGGTGAGCATATCTGGGGGCCGTTCCCTTTGAGTGTTCTTGAGAGCGAGTATGGCACCTGGATAGAGATACCAACTTCTTACTTGGGTGAACCTAATTTGAATGGGAAGCCCTTCTTCGTAACTATGATGCTTGCTCCCATTTCCTATCTTACTATTGGCTTTGAGCGAGAGAACACTGTTCCATATCACCTGTTTTGGTACTATGCCGACTGCTGCGGCCTCGACGGCGTACATGATGGCTGGTTCATAAGAAGTTTCTCCTTGTGGGTGGAAGCGATTGTCAAATATTATAAGAACACACCGCCGAAGATCAGCGATATGGATGTTCTCAATTATACGTACGCCCCAGGTCCATTTTCCGTGAGGGCTAGGATAGAGGACCGAGATGCTGAAGATCCTGGCCGAGCAGGCGTCGTCTCAGCCTACCTCCACTGGGATATAAATGGTGTGTCTGACAGCAGCGTCATGTCCGGTCCCACAGAAGGCGGCACATTCACCGGTCAGATTCCCCCAATAGTCTGGGGCGATGTGGTTCGGTATTATATCAGTGCTATTGACGAAGCAGGCGCCGGATCATCCAACGTGCCCCGCACCTTTGCCCGATTGAAGCCCACGCATCCTGATGCTGATATTCTCTTGGTTGATTACGGGGTATATGAGGATGAACCCCAATTTTACCGGCAATTATTGGACTCTCTGGGTTATCTCTACGAATATTGGAGTGTAGAGAAGCGCCAGGGAATAGATGAGTCTGTGTCTTCCTACGGTTGGCGGACAGCCATCATCTTTGGCTACAACTCCAGGCGACCACCTTCTTACCGGACAGCGCCGCTACCCACCAGAGAGTATGGGGATAATATCTGGGCCGATTTTCTCAACGCCGGTACCCCGGAGATACCGGCCAACCTCTTTTATGCAGAAAATTGGTATTCGAGTTTGAATTGGGAGGATTGTCAGCCAGAGTTTCAACCGGGAGATTTTGCCTACGACTATTTTGGATGTGCTGCGGTTGAAGAGTGCGATTGTGGGGGATGTACCGATAAAATTCTCTATGGCCTGCCCGCAGATCCCATCTCCGGGGATTTCGCAGAGGATCCGCTGGAGCAAACTTGGCCGCTGCCCTTTCGGCCGGAATACTGGATCACATATACTGTTGCGGCTGAGACAGG
>JBHIER010000507.1:0-2528 GCA_046760705.1 bacterium | reverse complement strand
TAGTACTCAACCCCCGCAGACCCTATGTACGAACCGGGAATAACTCCTCGATAGGTAGAACCAGCCACATTAACCATCTCAACCTCATCGTAGAGAATATCTCCCTTCTCCCGGAAAAAGAGCCGCACCCAGTCCACGTAGTCCGTAGGATCGGTCACCTCCGCCTCAACAGTGTCCGGACTGCCAGGCCATGGGCAGTCCTCAGGCGTATGCTCTATCACCGGCGGTTCGTTTGGGCAGATGCTGATCTGTTTCGGATACACTTGGGGGTTGTTAGGAGGATCTGAGACAGATACAACCCCATTGGCTGCCACGATGTAATAGTCCACCCCAGCAACTCCCCATGATGTGAACGCCCCAGGGATGACTCCCCGATACAGATCACCAGAAACGTTCACCATAAATTGCTGATTGTAACCTCCCCATACGTCAGTAACCCGGTAAAACAGCAAAACTTGAAACACATCAGACGGACACGGATCGGCCACCTCAACCTCTATGACCAAATCCTCTCCCGAGGGCTGACACGTGTCGCTCAGCGCCTCCGTCTCCGGGGTCTGGAAGATAACAGGCAGACAGGGTTCAAAATACGTTGTTGTATCGCAAGGAATACAGGACATCCCACCCTCACAGACGATCACCTCGTGAATCCCATCGTCTGCCACCGTGTCGGGACTCACATAGACAATGAAATACCGACTCACTAAACCGTTCTTTATCTCCTCATACAAACTGTCCACCGCCTCCCCGCTCGGCGCATAGCGATAGTACCCCCCTGTACCCTCTGCCAGGCAACGGAGCCCATCCTCGTCAGCGCCAGGCCCAAGCCCAATGGTGTAAATTGGAAAGCCGCATCCGTTGGCGTAGTCCACAACCAAATCACAATCGTCTTGTAAGCCTTCCGGATCGGTCCCCGGAGGCCAATCGCCGTCCGGAGGAGGCCAACACAGATCGCTGCTATTTTCCTTTCCATCGGTAAATCCAATGACTGCCTTACTTCCCAACTCTAAACGAGTCTGGTCAACTCCCAGCCAGAACCCATCGTACATGGCTGTCTCATCCCCGCAGGCGAGATTATTGATGGCGTTGTGAAGCACAGTCTTGTCACTGGTGAAACCTTGAGCAACATCGACACACGATTCATAGGTCACTATAGCTACCCGATCAAAGCTATCCATGTTGTCCACGAAACGATTGGCAGCCTCCTTCGCATCTTCAAGCTTGTGATCGTTACACATACTTCCGCTCACATCCATTACCAGACATACTGATGTGGCCTGTACTGGAGGCATTTCAGTCATCTCAAAATCTACAGCTTCGCCATCCTGGAACAGACAAAAATCGTCAGCCGTCAGCCCAAAAACCGGGTCCCCATTCTCATCGAGCACATCCACATACATCTCAATTCTTGGGAACTTGGACAGGTCCAATTGGGAAATGGCCACATTGACAGTATTCATAAGCCCCTTGCCAAAATCGTCTGACTGCGAATTGACGTAGTCAGGATCGACAAAGTCACCTTGGGTCTTAATCCAATTCCTCTCACTCCCAGCTATTGCCACGACTACCAGCATGACAGAAAGCACCGTAAACATCGAAAAAACTCTCTGCTTCTTCATCGGTTTTACCTCCTCCGGTTTCTTAATAAGGCCTCTTCGTAAATGGAACGACTATTTCAAGATGATCATTTTCTTTGTTTCTCTATAATCCCTAACGGTGAGTGTGTAAAAATAGATTCCCGAAGACACGGCTTCTCCAAGGGAGTTTCGGCCATCCCACATGACCGAAAAGTAGCCAGGCCCTTTCTCCTCATCAACAAGAGTGCGAATCAACTGACCTTTCAGATTGTAGATTTTGAGAAGAACCCTCGAGTAATCTGACGACGTTTGCGGAATGGCATAATCAATCGTGGTAAAGGGATTGAAAGGATTGGGATAGTTTTGCGAGAGCACGAACCTTGTCGGCAGCTCGACCCCATTCTC
This sequence comes from bacterium, assembly GCA_046760705.1. Classification (GTDB taxonomy): domain Bacteria; phylum JBHIER01; genus JBHIER01. The sequence continues at coordinate 546 of JBHIER010000507.1, read as the reverse complement.
AGCATCCACAAACGCCACTTTCGCCTCAATATTGGTTGTTACTTCAAGGTCATTGATGACAGCCCTCTTCAGAATCACTTTGGTGCTTTTTTGTTGTTGAGTTGGAGACTTAGCAAGAAATCTCATTTTCAAGATCTTGCCGCTTGCGCTTATCCCCTCCACTCCTGCCATGGCGATATACACCTTTCCATCTTCGGTCCCATTATCCACAATCACGAAATCCTTCGTCAATTCCGAAACCGAAGATGATTCATATTCCAGCAAGTTAGGATCGTACTCTAAAGTCAGCAAAATTGACGTGGCTTCAGCGACGTCTGAGTGCAATGAGATCGGCACTGTAATTGTTTCGCCCGGGACGGTCTCAATGCTTCCAATAGATAGGAAAGTTGTGGTTTTATGTAAATTCTTCTTGTCATCGCTGCTGTGAGCACCAGAGGCCGCGAAAATTGTTGCTCCCCAGTCCCCTGTTGGGTCACCGAGTAGGTAGGCCGTAAAGTCCAAACCTGTTGTGTCACCGATTATTTCTATGGTGATGCTCGAATCGCC
>JBHIER010000506.1:0-2539 GCA_046760705.1 bacterium | reverse complement strand
TGGGAGACCATCACCATCAAAGGCTTCTGTTCATGCCTCAAACCGATAGGGAACTGATCATCATCCTCGACTTCGGCTCCCAGTACACACAACTGATTGCCCGGCGCATCCGGGAGCAGAAGGTCTACTGCGAAATCCTGCCGTGTGTCGTTCCGCTAGCCGAGGTTGAGGCAAAGAAGCCGCGCGGCATCGTCCTCTCGGGAGGGCCCTGGAGTGTCTACAGCCCCGAGGCACCGGCCTGGGACCCAAAGGTCTTCGAGCTGAGGGTTCCGGTGTTGGGGATCTGCTATGGCCTCCAGCTCATGGGTCACGCCTTAGGTGGTGAAGTCCAAAAGGCAACGCGACGAGAGTACGGCCGGGCCAAGCTCTTCGTCGACGACGATACCGACCTCTTCTGCGGACTGGGCCGAAAACTGACGGTGTGGATGAGCCACGGCGATCGGTTGACGAAGATTCCCCAGGGGTTTGAGGTGATCGGCCACACCGACAACGGACCGATTGCGGCCATCCGCCATCCCGGGCGAAAGATCTACGGAGTTCAGTTCCACCCCGAGGTGGTCCACACACCGAAGGGAAAGGAGATTCTTCACAATTTCCTCTTCCGCATTTGCGGCTGCTCGGGCACATGGACGCCGGCCTCCTTTGTGCAGGAGTCGGTGAAAGCCATACGGGAGCGGGTCGGTGAGAAAAAAGTGATCTCGGCCCTGAGCGGTGGAGTCGATTCCTCAGTGGTGGCCGTCCTCATCCACCGGGCTGTCGGAGACCGGTTGACGTGCATCTTCGTCGACAACGGCGTGCTCAGGTACAAGGAGGCCGAGCGGGTAATGGCCACTTTCAGAGACCATTTTCACATCGATGTCCGATTTGTTGACGCCTCCGACCGGTTTCTTAATAGATTGGAAGGTATTACTGATCCTGAGGAGAAGCGGAAGGCTATCGGAACAGAGTTTATTCGGGTCTTTGAGGAGGAGGCCAAGAAACTGGGCAAGATCGACCTCTTGGCCCAGGGTACGCTCTACCCGGACTTGATCGAGTCCACCTCTTTCAAAGGCCCCTCGGCTACCATCAAAAGCCATCACAATGTGGGTGGGCTGCCCGAAGAGATGGATCTTGAACTCATTGAACCGCTCCGCGAGCTTTTTAAAGACGAGGTGAGAGCTGTGGGGCAGGAGCTGGGGCTACCCGATGAGATTCTTGGCCGGCATCCCTTTCCCGGGCCGGGCCTGGCTGTTCGCATCCTCGGTGAGGTGACGAGAGAGCGCGTGGCCCTACTCCAGCAGGCCGACGAAATCTTCATCGAGGAACTTCAAAAGGCCAATTGGTACCAGAAGGTCTGGCAAGCCCTGGCTGTGCTTCTGCCTGTTCGTTCAGTAGGTGTGATGGGCGATGAGCGGACTTATGAGCACGTGGTGGCCCTCCGGGCGGTGACGAGCCTGGACGGTATGACCGCCGACTGGGCCAAGGTTCCACCTGATCTTCTGGGCAAAGTTTCCAACCGCATCATCAACGAGATCGAGGGCATCAACCGCGTCGTCTACGACATCAGCTCCAAACCGCCGAGCACCATCGAGTGGGAGTAGATCAAGTTTAATCCTGCGTACCTGTTTAGCCAATTGAAGAGGGATATGCCTTGATGTCAGAAAAATCCGCCTCTCTTGCCCCTGATCAATTCAGGGGCCTGTGACCATAGGCTTTACGTCTGTGTTGAAGATTCTACAAAGAGGATGGCTCCTAAACGCAACCGTTTCGAATTTCGGATTTTGTGCCTCGTATTTCAACTGCTCATTTCCCAACTCCTTCCAACTTTGGGAACTGAAGGGGGAGCCACTTCAGACGGCCAAACTGCTACAATATTTCCTGCTTATTGCCTGTCCAAAAATGGCAAATTTGCCGTAAACGACAACACCACCCATGTCATTCTGACAATAGTGCTTGCAATAGAATCATTTATCCTGATTAATTCACATCTCGGAATTTTTTAGAAATTCCGAGATGTGTAGTTAAGCTACGAAGCCCTGAGCCTAAACTCAGGGTAAACTCCGCGGAGTGGCGTTACAAACACCACTCCGCTTGGGCCCCGTGCCTGACTACGATCAAATCCCCCTGTGCCATCGTAAGCGCTATGGAAAAAGGGCTCGCAAAATAGTCCAAAAGGAGTTTTTCAGAAACCCTCAATTTTTCCCTTGACAACTCCCTCGAGAGCTTCTAATTTCACAAAAAGATGTAGAGACTATGGAATTGGCGTTGAAGACATGTTTAGAGTGAGACGAGAGGCCAGGACAGGTCTCATGGTGGACTGAATGGTGAGGGAACAGGGAGTAAGGACACTCGATCCTGAAATTCTGTACAGGGGAGGCAGAGGGGTGGATGGGAGTGCCCAAACCTTTCCAGAGCCCGGAGCCTCCGGGGAGCCCAAGCTTCTGGACTAGGTCCGTAAGCCCCTTCGGTGCGCAGGCTGTAGTGGCGAGTACGCAGGGTAAGCCGGCAGCGGATTCCCCGAAATAAAATAATACCCATTCAGGTGAATGATGGTGAGGCT
>JBHIER010000505.1:0-2543 GCA_046760705.1 bacterium | reverse complement strand
CACCGTCACAATTGATGTCGCCTTTAAGGGGTTCTATCGCAACAAGGGCGGCATAAACATCTGAATTCGGGTTCGCTGGAGTGCTGTGTCGCCAGTCGCCCCATAAGGGGTGAACATAACCAGCGGCGGAAGCGACGCCAATATACTCCGTGTGCCCCGCCTCGGCGTCTGGGTCTGAACTTTGTGAGGTTACTTTGATATCGGATCCAGAGAAGCCCACCCCGCCGCCAGATGACTCAGCAAGGTAAACATCGACCAAATTCTCATCCTCTCTTGTATCGTGATAAACAAGATACACATATCCTGACGGATCGGCAGTTAACCACGGAAAGAATTGCCAGTTCGTTTGCTCGTCAGTGGCAGTGGCCGGCTCGCTCCACTGGGTCCAGTTATCACCGCCAGGCGACCAGACGTATTTGACTACGTAATCCGGATCTTCCACAGTGCCGTAAAGTTCCGTGTATGCAACATAGACGTAGCCTGTGGTATCTACGGCGATAGTGGGTATACTGCTGATGTTCAGATCGCCAAACATCTCCATAGGCCAAAACCATTTTACAGTAAGACTGGCGGCCCTGACAGGATCTGTGAAAGTTGCCCCACCATCAACGGACTTACTCACCTTGATTTCTCCATAAGCACCTGAATAAGGTGATTCACCCGACAGATAGGCAACATACACTTCTCCATCCGGGCCAACAGCAGGTACTGGAGCTCCAGTAGTTGGCTGTAACGTCTGAGTGGATTTAAAGACCGGTGTAGGATCAATCGTAACAGGACCGACCCATGTCTCTCCGTGATCGGAAGAAAACGACAATCCTATTCCTCCCCCACATCCGGGGCAATCCGCACACACATAAATGTAGCCGTCGTAGCCGCCACCTGTATTGTCCACAGCCATATATGGCTTATCGCCTAAGCCCGGGACCTCAAAATGGACCCAACTATCACCGTAATTTTCGGTGTCTGTCTTTTGGGTTCTTGATACGTAGACACTGTTCCCCAGATGGCAATAGAAAGCATATCCATGTCGGTCAAAAGCGCAGGATGGATCAGCACCTCCTGGAATATCACCGGTTGTTCAGTGGTTACCGCCGTCAGTAGAAAAGGCATAACCTGGCTGGTCGTTGTGTTTATAGGTGGCCATGACTATGGACGGGCTGGTGGGGTGTACAGCCATGGCAGTCTCCATTTGATTCCCTTCGAGATCAAAACGGATCTCTGAGGGTGGAAGTTGAGCGTAGCCCGTGGAAGCCAGGACAACGCATGCCACCGCAAAACCGATAACCATCGCAAAAACTTTTTCTCTCATTGTTCCTCTCCTGATTGATCGCGTTCTTACTTTAGACGAAAGATGTTCCAACAAGCCACTGCTATTTCAAGGTGGCGCCCTTTCTCGATTTGCTTTGTTTCGCGCAAAATTCATTGACTTTCTCTTACTGATCTACTTTTCACAAACGCCCTGGGCCACTGAGGATCAAATTAATTATTTGGACAATATCCAACACATTGATCGAACCATCGCCGTTATAATCGGCCGCCCACAATTCGTAGGGCGTGGGTTCAGGTAAAAAATCCAGGATGATATTTACTGTCCTGATCACATCTGCTACATCAATGGTTTCATCTCCGGTGACATCGCCCTTTTCTCCCTCCCATAGATCATTCTGCAAGATGAAAAGTCCATTGAATCCCCACGTCAGATAGATCTTATCCTCTCTAATAGTTACTTCCCCCGCTCCGTGCCCCAAAGTGTGAAAAGCCTTCGACCGGGCCTTTGAAGAAAAGGACCCCATTTGAGTCGGGCGGACAGGATCAGAAGTATCTATAATTTTCACTTTGGTTCCCCCACCCAAGATATATAAATAATCTCCTGAGATCGTCACATCTGCACCACTAAGAGGTAAGGAACTCACTTCCTCAGCCTGTTCTGGCACTGAGATATCAACGACGAATAACCTGCTGTATTTAAGTGACCGGGGGTTAAAAAGAACGTATGCGAAACTATCTGAAGAGGCCACATAATTAACAAATCCCTCTGCCTCTGGCATATATACACTGACCTCTTCCGGATGTGATGGTTTGGAAATGTCGATTATGGGTAAACCAGCCGAACCATCAGTGACACAGGCGTAATCGCCTGAAACAGACGCATCACCTGCGAAGACTCTCGTGTCGATATAGCCCACTCCCACTGGATTTGTTGGGTCGGAAATATCAATGATTCGCAAAGCATCCCCATCCGCTGCATAAATGTAATTGTCAGAAATAACCAAAGCCTGTGTTGAGCCTTCTGTGTCCAGGCTACCCGCCAATACTGGATGCGTTGGCTTGGAAATATCGAAGACTTGCAAACCCGCGGAGCATTCGGCCACATAAACATAATGCCCTGAGACAGCAATGTCGCATGTATACCTTTTCGTGTTGAAATGACCCACCGCTTGAGGCTTGGCTGGATCGGAAATATCCAAAATCCACACCCCAGCTTTCCCCTCAGCCACATAGGCGTAATTGCCTGAGACAGCCACCGCTTCGGCATAATA
>JBHIER010000504.1:0-2545 GCA_046760705.1 bacterium | reverse complement strand
AACAGGTCGGAGAAGAGAACATCATAGAATTGCTCATTCCTGGTCCGGCTGAAGGCACTTACTATTTACAGGTGATGGACTCTGCCACTATTTACGGGACCAGTTTTAAGCTGGCCGATAGTCAGGAACGTGACTACATGATTCGTGCAGACACCTCTCGGCTTGTACCCATTCCTATTGACAATGAATTCGTGAAGATGGAAGTTCTCCCTGAGCGCGCCGCAGTCAGCAGTCTAATCTTTAGGCAAGGCTCAAATCAGGAGCTAATCCAAAGCCAATATGACCGCTATCTGGTTGACCTGGGAAGCGAGGATGAGAGACTTGCTGACTTTCTAAAACGCAATTGGAAACTGAACTCTCAGGACACTCATGATACCTACGCCGCCTTCGACTTCTCCCACCCTACTGGCTTCCGAAAGCATCTTCTAATCTCCTGGAGCGAGAAGCATGTGGAGGTTAGGTGCGATTTTACAGCGCCTGAGCCGGTTGTTATCAACAACAACCTGGCTCCGAGCGGGACCACGGGTGATGGCGGTGACCACTGGGCTGTGCCAAATAATCCGGACGTTCTGACAGGAGACTTTGCCTATCCGAGTTCATACCGTCAAGTCTATCCTGCTACATCTGGAGAGTGGGCGATGCCGCCCGGAGGCTGGATTTCTTTCTGGGATGATGGGGGCGACGAAGTCTACGGTTTTACCTTTTCTTCCGGCTATGGTGTTCAGATTGGGGAAGATGATACAACGCATTTCAAGTTCACACTCCCGGCTGGCAGTTCGACTATAGCTTTCCAGGTTAGGAAGCCGAGACCGGATCGAGCCTATGATGCTATCCGCGCCCTTGGAGAGAAACCTATCTTCACCTTGACCATACAAGTAGACCAGCGATTCACCGGAGCAAATGCCCTTCTGACATACATAATCGAGTATGCCAACACTGGTCCGGGGCAAGCGACTCAGACTATGATTCAAAATATGCTGCCGCCGGAGTTATCTTATATTGATGGCAGCGCGACGGCTGGCGGTACCTATGACCCGTCTACACACAGCCTGACCTGGAATATTGGTGTGCTTGACGCTGATGGTTCTGCCCAGCAGGTTAGTTTCCGGGCACAAGTCGATTCCTCGGTGATGGATGGCTATGATATCGTAAACACCGCGCGCATTTTCTGTGACGAGTTGTATACTCCAGTCGAGAGTCATACAATTGCCACAGTTGCCACGCCGACAATCACAGGCGTATCGCCTAAAGAGGGCGGGAACACAGGTACGGTAATGGTTACGATAACTGGAAGAAACTTGGATCCTGCGGCAGAGGTCGCTATGGTCAGATTAGGCGAGGAATCTATCAGAAGTACTGCTGTGAGCGGATACAGCGATGGAACGGAACTGATGGCAGAGTTTGACATCAAAGACAAAGCTGAAGGCCTCTGGGATATTATAGTCACGAACCCGAATGGCCTCACTTCAACTTCCGAACCGGAAAGTGCCAACGATTTTGAAATCGTGCCGGGCGGCTCTCACAAATTGTGGATAGAGATTGTCGGACGGGAAGAGAACCGTGTTGGGTGTCCAACTACCTACATCATCCAATATGGCAACAGCGGCAACATTGATGCCCTCGGGGTTCCACTCTGGATCGTCATCCAGAAGATGGGCTCTCAATATGTAACAAATTGGGAGCTTGATGCCGAGATTATTCCACCGCCGCCGATTGACTGGGAAGAGATTCCCGCGCATTTCAGGACCGATGATATTCCACCGCCGCCGATTGACTGGGAAGAGATTCCCGTGCATGTCGAGACCGATGATGAGATTATTCTGCCGCTGCTTGTGCCGGTCATACCCCCCGGTGTCACGAGGGAACTAAAGCTCAAAGTCACCATAACTCCTCCTCTCGAACCTCCTCCTCCCGGATATGAGGAAGCGCCATATAGGGCATCAAACCGTGTACCACATGTACCAGCGGTTATTAGAGGCTTCCGGAGTTTCCAAGCGGTCCCTGCTGACAACCAATTCGGCGTGCAGGCCTGGTTTACTTCCCCTTTATTCCATTCGCCCCTTGACCCAAAGATGGCGGACTGCTTGGAGCAAACGATGACTACTATTGCTAGTGCATTTGTCGATTTCATCATTCCGGGCGAATGTCTGGATACTTTTGAGAAAATTCTGGGTGGAGAAGCAGGGAAGGCAATTGCGAAATGGAGACTTGATCCTGAAACTGACTTTTATGGGAGCCTAAATCAGTATGAATATGGAGCAATTGAGGGCGCTTTCTGGTGTATGGGTGAGACGCTTACAAAGGGAACGGGGATTGGAATGGTCATTCAGACAGCTAAGTTTCTGAGGGGGATGTCTTCATGCCTGGAGGTTATTTGGGATACACTCAAACTACTACTAATCAAATTGGTCTTTTCGATATCTCCAGAGGATAAATTCGGACCTGTGGGTTATGATCCTGACGTCGCTAATCCCGACCAGCGGCAGCGTTTTGTGCAGGGCAAAAGGACCTTTGGATACCGTATAGATTTCTGGAACAAAGAAGA
>JBHIER010000503.1:0-2549 GCA_046760705.1 bacterium | reverse complement strand
GTTTGCTGTTCCTCCGGTGTGGCTGGTGACATCATCCAGGACCTCAAGGTGGGGCACATCCTTGGAGGCACACCCTGGAAGATGGAGGCTGGCTGCATGATCGGTGTTGTCGCCGCGGCCCTGGTCATGGTCCTGCCTATTCAAGCTTTGCACATGGCCAACCTTGACACTGGCGGTCTTGGTGGTATGGAGCTTCCTGCCCCCCAGGCCGGTCTGATGGCCATGCTGGCCAAAGGCATCGTTGGCGGCGAGATGGCCTGGCCGTTGGTATTTGTGGGCATGGCCTTCAGTTTTGGCCTCATCCTCATCAAATCACCTTCTCCCATGCTCATTGCGGTGGGCATGTATCTGCCCCTGCAGACGACATTTGCCATCTTCATCGGAGGTATAATCAAATTCTTCGCCGACAGGCTGTTGGCAAAACGTAGCCCTGACAAAGAAGCCAAGGAGAGGTTTGAAAACACGGGAATTTTACTCTCGTCGGGGCTCATTGCCGGCGAGGCTCTGATGGGTATACTGCTGGCCTTTCTGGTTCTGGCTCAGGACTTCTTGAAAATTGGTCCACTACCGCACATCAGTGACAATCCCTGGGGTGGTCTGGTAGTCTTTGCTCTGATAGCTTATGTGCTAATAAAGATACCCTTCGGGAGTTTAAAGGTTGGAACTGGATCTGCTTGATCTTGTGCCGGTGAAAAACCGCGACTGGGAGGAGCTGGAGGATAAGCAGATTGTCATCCTCCAGCCCAAGTTTCGAAACCGCTGGCTGGCCCGCTGGCTCCTTCCTCGCATGAAACGCCCTTATTTTCAGGTCAAGCTGGATGAGTTCGGCAGTTGGGTCTGGAACCGGTGCGATGGAGAGAAAACCGTCAGGGAGATCGGAACCGAAATGAGAGCGAAATTCGGTGAAAAGGTTGAGCCGGTATACGATCGATTGGAACGTTTTCTCCGCCAATTGGAGGAGAGCAAGTTTATTGTCTACAGTCACATTACCGACGAATCTATTTTGACTTAATTAAACTGTCCTAACAAGCAACCCTCTGGTCTCATTCTCCGGCGGGCGGTCAAGATGAGCGAATTACAAGATGCGGCCATGAGAGCCATCAGAGATTGTCTGGCTGTTAAAAAAGGCGAGACGGTTTTAGTCATCACCGACGTTGAAAAGAGGAGTATTGGATACGCCCTCTGGGAGGCGGCAAAGGAAGTTGGGGCTGAGGCGATGCTCACAGAGATCGTCCCGCGCCGAACTCACGGTGAGGAGCCACCACCAGCTTTGGCCGAATTCATGAAACAGGTCGATGTCATCATCGCCCCCACCTCAAAGTCCATCACTCACACTAAGGCCAGACGGATCGCCTGTGAAGCTGGGGCACGGGTGGCTACCCTGCCCAACATTACTGTGAGTATGATGAGGCGGGCTGTGCGGGCCGATTACGACCGGATTGCTGAGGCTTCCATAAAAGCGGCCGACTTCTTGACAAGAGGAGCTACTGCCAGGCTGACGACTCCGGCCGGAACCAATATCATTATGTCCCTGGTGGGAGCCAGAGGCATGGCCGACACCGGCCAGTTTCGCAAGCCGGGCCAGTTCGGCAACCTCCCCTCCGGCGAAGCTTATATCGCCCCTGTCGAAAACAGCGCCCACGGAGTGATTGTGGTCGATGGCTCCATGGCCGGCATCGGCATGCTCTCTGGGCCCATTCGGCTGACAGTGCGAAGCGGCTACGTGACCAAAATCTCCGGGGGCAGAGGGGCCCAGGAGCTCAGAAAATTGATTCAGCCCTTCGGCAGATTGGGCCGCAACATCGCCGAGCTGGGCCTGGGCACAAATTACAAAGCTAAACTTACAGGCAACATCCTGGAAGATGAGAAAGTAGCCGGCACCGCCCACATCGCCTTAGGGGACAACGCTTCCATCGGTGGTACCGTCAGTGTCCCCAGTCACCTGGATGGACTGCTCCTCCAACCCACCCTGGAGATCGACGGCCAAAAGATCATGGAAGACGGAAAGCTGCTGATATAGGGACTTTCTATAAGCAGCGGCAAGTGTTTTTGCCTCCTTTTCACCTTCAGCCCACCCCAGAAAAGACTTGACAAACACGATTTGAATAATATTTTGTCTGAAGGAAAAAATTTGGGCAACCCGTTTGAAGGTAGGTGAATATTTCCTTTACCCGTGGTGCCAGACCGGAGGACATCTCCGCGAGTGTTCTCTATTTGGGGAATTTTCAAGAACCGGGGTGGTTTATGTTGGAGAGATTCCCAGGATGCTTCAAAACGAGTCCCTGAGAAGTGTAACTTTCATCCTTCAGTCATGAAGCTCAGTTTGGGTAGGGACTCATCACTACGAGTTATGCCATTTCGATGGATGTTCCGGGGGACAATCATATGTTAGGCTCTCATCAAGTACCAGGAGGTCAAAGATGTTAAACACATTATGGGGAGTTGTCCGAGAAGAAAAAATTGAGCTTTTGGAAAAGGTGGACATTCCTGAGGGGACAAAGGTTTTGGTGACCTTGTTAACTGACAGAGACGAACAACAGTTCTGGCAA
>JBHIER010000502.1:0-2581 GCA_046760705.1 bacterium | reverse complement strand
TGGTCTCCTACTTTTACATCAAAACCGTGTGGACCGATTTCGCCTTCGCCCTGCCCAACCGTTCATACTATTTCTGATGAGGAGAACCGTTTGGGAAAAGAGACTGCCAGACAAAGACTGAAGGGGAAAAAGGGAAGCCAAAGGAGAACGGCTCACAGAAAAATGGCCGTCTCCCTCCCGATCCTACTGACGTTGTCCCTACTATTTATCACAGGTCTGCTGTTGAGAGCTCACGGATTTGCCCGTCCTCACAAGTCCTCTTTCGATGAACTTCTATATACTGTGATGGGGTTTCAGTTGACAAAGGATATGACCGATTATTCGTCTGCTCATCTCTATACCCGTCTGAGGAAACAGGGGAGAGATTTACCCGAGCATTATGGGGAGCCTCTCTTCAAGCACCCCCCTCTCTACTGTTATCTTATCTCTTTTGTCAACCGAATCTCAGACCCAACGGACCCTCAATCCCCGATGAGGATCTCGTTTCCTCTGGCCAGGAGGAACAGTTCGCGCGTCTCTCTCCTTTTGGGCTGTCTGACCATCTTTGTGGTCTATCTCATCGGCAAAAATCTCTACGATCACCGCGTCGGACTCCTGGCCGCTCTCCTTTTGACCATAGATCCCATCCACTGGATATGCTCCCAAAAAATCTGGATGGAGACAACCCTGGCCTTCTTCGTCGCCTCGGCCCTCCTCTTCTTCGTCCTGGGCCGCAGAAAACCCCGATATTTCATCTTAAGTGGGGTCTGTATCGGGCTGGCATCTTTGACCAAATTTCTCGGCATCTTGACCCTACCCATCATCCTCTTCTATACCCTGTTGGCCGAACGGAAGCTCTTCAGAAGGAAGGAGTTCACCCTTCTTATCCTCTTCCCATTTGTTCTTCAAGCACCCTGGATTGGATGGAATTATCAGGTGTACGGCCCCGAATTCCTTACAAACATGTTCCAATTTGGCAAGGGGACAACCCGATTGCTCGAAAAGGCTGTGCGGCTCATACCCCCATTCTCCGCCCTTCTGCTGGCCACCCTACTTCTCCTATTCACCAAGAACAGATCCGTTCAAAGAGCGAGGGAGAAGGTGAGGACGATCTTTACCCCCAAAGTTGTGTTGGCCCTCTCAGCCCTTCCCTTCGCCCTCTTCTTCATCGCCTATGGGCCAGAGACGGTGAACATTGTAAAGAATATCCTCCAATGGGGGTTCATCCCCAGCCACGGAAGGGCCAGGGGTATATTCACCGGGGAGCCCTGGTATTTCTATCTGGAACGGTTGGTGGAATACTCTCCCCTCTATCTTTTCGCCCTCCTCTCTCCTTTTCTGTTGCGTCGTAAGGAAAAGGGGGATCTTTTATTACTCCTAAGCTCCGGAGGGCTTTTGGCTTTTTTCATCCTCTGGGGAGCTTTCCAATGTAGGTATATTCTCCCGGCCATCCCCCTTCTCATCGTGTTGTCTGCCCGCACCCAGATATTTGTCTACGATTGGGCGCGTCGGGCTCGGCGCGGGTGGCTAAAAATCGTCATCGTGCTCCTCTGTGTGGTGGTCTCCTACTTTTACATCAAAACCGTGTGGACCGATTTCGCCTTCGCCCTGCCGAACAAGCCTATCTATTTCTGATGAGGAGAACCGTTTGGGAAAAGAGACTGCCAGACAAAGATTGAAGGGGAAAAAGGGAAGCCGAAGGAGAACGGCTCACAGAAAAATGGCCGCCTCCCTCCCGATCTTGCTGGGGTTGTTCGTGCTATTTATGGCCAGTCTCCTGTTGCGAGGCTACGGGTGTGATCGGCCTCACAATTACTGGTTCGATCAGTATCTGTATACAATGATAGGATTTCAGTTGACGAAAGATGTGACAGATTATACCTCCATTCATGTGTACAATCGTGAAACAAGAAAAGGAAGAGATTTGCCCGATCATTATAACAAGCCTCTCTTCGAACACCCGCCTCTTTACTGCTATCTCATCTCCATTGTCAACAGACTCTCAGATCCAACGAACCCCACCTCAAAGAGATTCTCGTTCCAGTTGGCCAGAAGAAACGGTTCGAGAGTCTCTCTGATTTTCGGATGCTTGACCATTTTCGTAATCTATTTCTTGGCTGCAAAACTGTACGATCACCGGGTGGGGCTCCTGGCCGCTCTCCTGTTGAGTATCGATCCTGTCCATTGGATCTGCTCTCAGAGAGTCTGGATGGCGACAACCCTCGCTTTCTTCGTCGCCTCAGCACTTCTATTTTATGTCCTAGGCAGGAAAAGGGCACCATACTTCATTCTCAGCGGTATCTGTATCGGACTGGCCTCGCTGACCAAACTTCTCGGCATCCTGACCCTATTTATCATCCTCCTCTATACCCTTTTAGCCGAAAGGGACCTTTTCAGAAAAAGACAGTTCATCATACTCATCATCTCTCCATTCATTCTCCAAATCCCTTGGATTTTATGGAACATTAAGGTTTATGGTTTCGACTTTCTCACCCAAAATGTCTTTTGGCATCGCACCATCCGATTGGTGGAAAGTGTGTGGGTTATCGGAGCGCTCTTTGCAGTCTTGCTCACGGCCGTGTTTATGGCTTTCACTAAAAAT
>JBHIER010000501.1:0-2597 GCA_046760705.1 bacterium | reverse complement strand
TGTTGTTTAGCTGTATAGCTCGTTGATATTCTTTCTCTGCACCCGCCCAATCCCAATCATACCACATCTTTGTCCACGCCAGCGATGTGTGTGCCTCGGCAAGTGTGCTTTTTATCTCTAAAGCCCTGATCGCTGCGGCTTTGCCTTCTCGGTAGGCCTCGATTGGTGATATGACATCGTACCCCTCTAACATAGCGTACGCATCGGCCAGACCAGCATAGGCCTCTGCATAGTCCGGTTCTTCTTCGAGCGCTTCCTGGAAGTACTCAATGCTTCGCACCAGTCCCTGCTCCGTCCTTTTGTTCCAGTAGTAGCGTCCTTTGAGATAGGCCTCGTATGCCTCGGGATTGACTGTGCGAATTCGAGCCAGACGCGCTTCCTCATCCGGAGTCACCGCGATCTTGATCTCCCGCAGAATCGCTTGAGCCAGTTCACTCTGAAGTTTTAAAATATCTTTTAGGTCACGTTCATAACTTTTCGCCCACAAATGCCGATCTGTCGCCGCTTCGATCAACTGCGCGGTGATCCGCACCCGATTGCCAACGTTAAGCACGCTTCCTTCTATTATGGCAGCGACGCTCAATTCACGGCCAATCTCAGGCAGCGGCTTTCGAGCATCCTTGTACTGCATTACCGAGGTGCGCGAAATTACCCTCAGTGCTTCGAATTGAGACAATTCAGTAATTAAAGCTTCAGTCATCCCATCCACGAAGTATTCCTGCTCCGGATTACCAGCAATGTTCTCCAACGGCAGAACTGCAATCGAATCTATTACCTCACTACGTTCGGTAAATAAAAAGCGGCCAACCACAATAAGCAGAATCAAGAGAACGGCCATTCCACCGTACAGATAGATTCGCCTTTTACATTGAGGCTTAGTTTTGATCGGTCTTGTTGTCGGCTTCAAGGATTCTTGATTCTTTTTAAGCGCTCTCAGGTCAACCAGTAAATCGCCCGCATTTTGGTAACGTTCATCTGGATTTTTGGCCAAGGATTTATTCACAATTCTCTCCAGTTCCATGGGCACACCAGTTCGCAAGCCGGTCATCGGTTCTGGAGCTTCATTTAGTATCGAATACACCACCGCCTGTTCGTAATCGCCGTTAAAGGGAAGTTGGCCAGTGACCATCTCGTACAACATCACCCCGAACGACCAGATGTCGGTACGATGGTCGACTTTCTCACCACGGGCCTGCTCCGGCGACATATAGGCTGCGGTACCCATGGAAGTGCCAGTCTTGGTGAGCTTGGTTTGTCCTGCCAGCTTGGCCAATCCAAAGTCCATGATCTTTGCCTGCTCTTTCTCGGTTACCATGACGTTGGCGCTTTTAATGTCGCGATGTACGATGCCCGTCTCATGCGCTGCCTGCAATCCTTCAGCAATTTGGGTGGCATAGTCCAAAACCTCCCGAAGGTTCAGAACCTTCGGGAGGTTGGCTTCAATTTTCTCCTTTCAGTTCCCGCCCCTCGACAAAGTCCATGGCGATAAATGATTTTCCTTCAGCTTCATCGATTTCGTAGACAGTGCAGATGTTTGGGTGGCTCAGTGCCGCAGCAGCTTGCGCCTCATGCTTAAAACGAGACTTTTCCTCCTCGCTGCCGACAGTAAGCACCGTGAGAAATTTCAAGGCGACGGTGCGCTTGAGTTTGGTGTCCTCAGCTTTATAGACCACGCCCATACCCCCGCCGCCCAGTTCTTCAAGAATTTTGTAATGCGAAATGGTTTTACCAACTAAATCAAGCAATTTATTACTCCTGCGTGAATTGCTCAAGAATTAAGTTTTTCGATTTCTTTAAGAAACCTTGCAACATTAACAATTCGTACGCCTTCATAAGATTTGTGGGGGAAGTGCTTAAGGTTCTTGGTGACTAAAAAATCTGTATCTCCGTTTATGGTAGTCTCAAGGAAATTGTCGTCATCGGGACCTCTACAAACTTAAAGGTTGCCCGCAATTTGCACAATAACAGATCGTTTGCGCAACAAATGAAGGAAGATGTGCACGCTGGTCGGTGTGATTTTCTGTGATAATGATAAAACACCGTGATATTCATCAAGGATTTGTTGCGAAATGCTCCAATCAAACTGTCCTCGGAAGAAACGTTGATAAATTTTAAATGCTGCGCCTTTACGATTGGCTAATCCTGCAAACACGATATTCGTGTCAATGACGACTCTCAAATCATTTCCCTCTCACCTTGCTTTTTGTGACGATAAGCAGTGACATAAGCATTAATCTCTTTTTCGGTTACACCACCAGCAGTTTCAATCTCGTCCTGAATTTGCTCGACAATTTGTTCAAGACGCAACATCTCCCGATCTTCCTCGGAAAGAAGGTATTTGAGGGCATATTCCAAGGCTAATGTGTCATTGCCGTGAAATTTCTTCAAAGAAATCTCTTTGAACCTTGCGGCAAGATCATCATCAATTTTGAGAGTAATTGCAGTCATAATCTTCTATCCTTATATAAAAATTCTTGCGTAATTTCAACCAAAACAATATTACAAAAATAATTCCTGATTTTCAAGTATAAGATACTCTTAAGACCAGCGTACTCCCATGAAACTTAGCATGGTCAAACGAACTCTAACCTCCCGAA
>JBHIER010000500.1:0-2603 GCA_046760705.1 bacterium | reverse complement strand
GCCACTTCAAGCTCTCTGCCTGTCCTTTGCCACACCACCTTAAAGGGTGAGAAGGTGTACTCGCCGATCCCGGACATAGAATAAAAGGCCCCCTTTTCTGCCAACTCTCGCGCAACCTTTGAGCCCCTGCCACGGAGTATGTCCTCGAAATTTTTCAGGTATCCGTGAGTTTTAGGGCAATTCACTGCCATCCAACGCTCATCGTATCCAACTCTTTTTTGAGGATCCTGAACCATCAAAAGAAAAACGGCTGGATTTGCATGCCAACGAGAGATATCCATCCCCCTCAGAAGCGGATAGAGAAAATCTGGTTCGATCGCAGCTTGAACCTTTCTAATTCTCTTCCTTCCTGGATCAAAAGTGTTCTCAACCAAAATGTCTCCCTCAGGCTGCTTTGAAATGAGTCGGACTTGGCACACTCCGTAGGGATCAATCTCCGCTCCTCTCTGGGCTTGATACTCACTCTTTTTGGTGACATTTCTTAAGGCATCGAACGCTTTGGGTTTGAGGGTGATCCAGGGGGATCTTGGGTTGGTCCTATCGATAGGACTGGCGCAAAGGTTGAATCTTCTGCTCGCCTCAATCGCCTCACGAAGGGTAGAGTCAGGCGTTATCTTGAGGCCGCTTTTCTTTTTCCACAAAGTGTACGGAACTGGGTATTTCGTTGAAGCACCCTTTTGCAATATGAGAGCGGAGGTCCGATTTGATGCCCATTCAAAGGGCTGAAGTTCTGCAAAGTCATCGACATGAATCACCCTCAGTTTCTGCTTTTTGCCAAGTTGGAACCGCCTGAATCCCTCTTCCGCACCCTTAGCTTTAAAAACAGTCTGTGTTATCACGAACCCCAACTTTCCTCTGTTCCTGAGGTAGTTGTCTGAACAAGCGTAGAGGAAAAGCATCGAAAGACCTTTCTCCCCCCCACCGAGGCGGGACTCAGATCCCTTCGAGGAAGTGAGCCCGTAGTCATGCCACAGCTTTTTTGTCGCTGCTCCATATTCTGAGCTCAAATGTCCCCGCCGCACCCAGGGTGGAGTGCCCACGACAAAGTCGAACCTGTCCACCAAGATGGGGGCGAAAGCGTTCTTGATGATCCCCGTCCAGATCCGGTTCCGGCCCTGTCTGTCGAGGTCCAGCATGGTCCGGTACAGTTCGATCAACCCTGGTCTGGCCGCATCGAAGCTCTCTTGGTCAAGTCCACATGTGCGCTTTGCCCGCTCAAGGAAGAGGTCCGCACCTGTGCTCAGGCGAACACTCTCGTCCAGAAGGGAAGTTAAGCTTTCGATCTGGCCGGCCTGGACGATCTCCGACGGCACGGAAAAATCGCCGGCAGCGGTGTGCAGGATGTACCCTTTTTGGAAGAGCTCAATCTGCTCCCTGGGTGCGAGGATGGAATCGGTGAGATAAATGGGGATCTGGACCTCACCTTTCATAAAGTTGAGGAGATCGCCCAGGGCCATGAGGTAATTGGTGCGGGCGGTGATGACGGCCAGAGGGTTGAGCTCGAAGCCGACCACGTTGCTGAGAACCTTGTTCAACACCACCGATTTGTCTGGATACCGGCCGAAATGGTCCTCCAAGAATTTATGGACGCGGTTGATGATGAGCACCAGAAAGGTGCCAGAGCCGCAGGCTGGGTCCAGAATCCGTCTGTCGGGATTGCCCTCGTAGCCCACCTGGTTGAGCAGCCGCTCGGCCAGCCATCCCGGTGTATGGTCCTCACCCAGATCGTGGCGCAACCTTTTGGGGATGAGGCGCTGATAGAGCTTCTTCAGCAGATCGCGGGTCTCCTCAGGTAGAAAGGTGGCCGTGGCCGGTTCGTACTGGTTCAAGCTTTTACAGATTCTCCTCACCACCTCGGCGAGGTCTCCGCCCCAGGCATCCAGGTACCAGGGGAAGAGGTCGCCCTCTAAAAAGTACTTCACTCCCAGGGTGGCGAAGTACTCCCCCTCCTCCAGTGTGGCCATCTTGCTCTTCAGGGCCGCATCGTCGAGAGACAGCAGTTCCTGCGTGAGTGAGGGGAGGCTCTTGATCTGGCGCAGAAGTTCGGCAGCCAGAAGCTTGATGAAGAGGGCATAGTAGGTGTGGACGGAAAAAAGGAGCGGCTTCAACTGGATGGTCTCCTCGATCCTGTACAGCTTGGCTAAGGTTCTGGCCTTCTGGATATGCTCTCCGTAGACGATTCCGAAGATGCGGCCCCACTCCTGAAACATCATCTCCACCCTGGGCCGCGGCGCGCCGGTCACCCTAGTCAATAGCGTGCTTACCCCAAGCTGGGCCACCTGACTCTCCGGGCCGAAGTCCCTGTTCAGTTCGTCGGGGGAGAGGATCTTGCGACCGAGGGCCTGGATGGTGTTGAGGAGCGATTGGACCGACTGAGCACAGATGGGCTGGGGATCGGTGGGGACCATCTCGCCCTTGCCGGGCAGAAGGAAGAGGATGAATCGGCCGTCGGTGGAGGCGCCGGCCAGGGGACGCTTCTCTCTCTCGGACAGGGCAGTAATGTATCTGGTGAGCTGCTCTATCGTCTCGCGATTGCCTGGGGCATCATTGCTCGCTTTGAGCTTGCCCGGCTTCTCGTACTCGATGACCAGGCGGCCGAAGAC
>JBHIER010000499.1:0-2607 GCA_046760705.1 bacterium | reverse complement strand
TTGAACTTGGCCAGACCGAAATCGGTGATCTTCACCTGCCCCGTTGGGGTGATCATGATGTTGGCGGACTTGATGTCCCGATGGATGATGCCCTTAGCGTGGGCTGCGGCCAGTCCTTCGCCGATGGAGATGGCGAGGTGCAGGGCTTCTTCGACCT
This sequence comes from bacterium, assembly GCA_046760705.1. Taxonomy (GTDB): domain Bacteria; phylum JBHIER01; genus JBHIER01. The sequence goes on along the minus strand of JBHIER010000499.1, from coordinate 2,450 downwards.
CCAGGGGCCCGGATTTTATCCTCTCCTTGAGAGTCTCCCCCTCCACATACAGCATCGCGATGAAACATTCCCCCTCGGCCTCCTCGATCTCATAGATGGTGGCGATATTGGGATGATCCAGGGCTGAGGCGGCCTGAGCCTCCTGGAGGAAGCGGGCTTTTATGTCAGAATCCTCCGTGACCTGGGATGGCAGGAATTTCAGGGCGACGGTTCGATGCAACCTGGTGTCCTCGGCCTTGTAAACGACCCCCATGCCCCCTTGGCCGATCTTCTCAACTATGTGGTAGTGCGAAATTGTCTTTCCGATCATGGTTTGCCTATCAAACCTCTTGAATGGATTAAGGACAATCTCATGCATACCACCTCCTCGTTCACAATGATCGGTGAACTCCACCTCCCAGGCTCGATCGTATGTCTCCGAGGGCGTTGTCAAGTATTCTTGACTTCGCCCCGAATCAAGAGCTTCACCAGAAATATTCAATAAACTCTGAAAAATCGATGCCTTGGCTATCTATGCAGGTCCTTGCTTTTTATGAACAACACAATTTAACATATCGTGATCTTTTTGTCAAGAATTATTTCGATTCCATGCTCCGAGTACCGATATTTCATTCTTTTTGAAGAAAAGTGTTGACGAATGAGGATTTTTGGGTTATAATAACACCATAAAAATGGGAAGGATTTGAATGGAAACTCAGGGGACACCAATGGCTAAGAAAAAACGGTTCATCCTTGTTGATGGTTCGGCTCTGGCCTATCGCTCCTATTTTGCCTTCATTCGCAACCCTTTGATTTCTACCAAGGGCGAAGACACCAGCGCCGTCTTCGGCTTTACGAATGCCGTCATGCGGCTGCTGAAGCAGGAGCGGCCCGACTATATGGCTGTGATCTTCGACGCCCCCGGTCCGACCTTTCGCCACGAACAGTTCGCCGAATACAAGGCCACCCGACAGAAGATGCCACCTGAGATGCGAGATCAGATTCCGCGGATCAAGGAGGTCATCGAAGCCCTGCGACTGCCCATTCTGGAGGTGGAGGGATACGAGGCCGACGACGTGATGGGTACCCTGGCCCGAAAGGCAAAGGAGCAAGAGGTGGAGACCATTCTGGTCACCGGGGACAAGGATTTCCTCCAACTGGTCGATGACGATATCAAGGTGCTCCATCCCCACAAAGGGGGCAAAGAGGTCGAGGTCATCGATGCGAAGGGGGTGAAGGAGCGATACGGGGTCGGACCCGATAAGGTCGTGGATATCCTCGGGCTGATGGGCGATGCCTCGGACAATGTGCCCGGAGTGCCAGGGATCGGTGAGAAGACGGCGGTGGAGTTGATCCGAAAATACGGCTCCCTGGAGCAGGTTCTCGAACACGCCGAGGAGATCCCCCGGAAGAACATCCGCCGAAACCTTCTGGAAAACCCAGACCAGGCCCACCTCTCGAAACAGTTGGTGACCATCGACACCGCGGTTCCCCTGAAGGTGGACCTCGGAAAATTGGGTTTGAAGGGGTGGGACCTGGAAAGGCTGTCCGCCCTCTTCAAGGATCTGGAATTTACCAAGCTTCTTGAAGAGATCACGCCCCAGGCTCCAGTGCCTGAAGCTCAGTACCACATTGTCGATGAGGCGGACAGGCTGGACAATCTGGTGGCCGCGCTCAGAGAGAAGGGCTCCTTCACCATCGACCTGGAGACCACCAGCCAGAATCCGATGGAAGCAAGTATCGTCGGAATCGCTCTGGCCCACAGGCCCCATGAGGCATTCTACATCCCGGTGGGCCATTCAGTAGGGAAGAATATGGACCGATCGTACGTTTTGCGCCGGCTGAAGCCGCTGCTTGAAGACCCGAGCATCAGAATCTGCGGCCAGAACATCAAATACGACATGATCGTCCTGGCCCGAGCCGGCATCACCGTTCGTGGGATCGACTTCGATACCATGGTGGCCTCCTACCTGCTCAACCCCTCAGCCAGGCAGCACAACCTCGATACGCTCAGCCTCCAGCACCTCGATCATAAGATGATCCCCATCAGCGAGCTCATCGGGTCGGGGAAGAAACAGATCAGCATGGCCGATGTCCCCATCCGCAAGGCGACCAGATACTCCTGCGAAGACGGTGACATTACCCTGCAGTTGCGCCAGCTCTTCGAACCGAAGCTGAAGAGTCTCGAATTGGACGAGCTCTTTCACACCGTGGAGATGCCCCTCGTTTCCGTCCTGGCCGAGATGGAGATGAATGGGGTGTCCGTCGATGTCGACCTCTTAGGATCGATGTCACAAGGATTGGAGGATGAGTTGAAGGGGCTGGCGGAGGAGATCTACTCCCTGGCCGGTGAACGGTTCAATATCAATTCTCCCAAACAATTGGCGGTGATCCTCTTTGAAAAACTGAATCTGCCCACAATCCGACGGACGAAGACCGGCCTCTCGACGGATGTGAGTGTCTTGGAGGAG
>JBHIER010000498.1:0-2613 GCA_046760705.1 bacterium | reverse complement strand
ATCATCGCCCCAGGTTGAGTCATTCGGCCCCGGTCCCTTCACATAAACCATAATCGGAGTGAGGGGACTACCCATGTAGTCTGGGCGAATGGCGTCGATGCAAACCCCCTGGGGGAACTCCTCAGGAACGGTAAAACGCACCGCCGGGCCGACACCCTCCTGAATGGCACCGCCGGATCCTCCCGTTGAGAATCGATACGTGTACCCGATCTGCCCCGTAAATTCGGGCCAGATGCCGACGGCAGAAGTAAACAGCTCATTGTCCTCCGGGATCTCATCGATCATCAGATACTTCGCCTTAAAACGCACCGTATCCAACTCTTCCGGCACCCAGTCGTACTCAAAATAGAAGGTATCTAAAGCGGGTACGTACGGATACGGCGGCCCCATCGGTATCCCTGCTTCATAACCGGGGATCGGTTCCAACGTCTCAGGATCGAGGAGGAACATGAAGGTAACGGCGCTCGGAATGTCGGTTGTCCCGATGTTCGACAGCTCGACAACCACTCTCGACGGATGGCCGATTGAGACCAGCCAGGGCACATCGATTCTGGTGATGGCCAGATCGTTGCTCGGTGTGCCCAACCAGACGACAGTGAACTGATCCACGAAATATCCCCTTCCGGTGCAGTTCGGCTCCCATTGGCAGGCCTCAGGGTCAGCGGGGTCACCCAGCTCTTCATACCCATCGGTGTTGATCCGCCACTGGATCCTGATGGAATCGCCATTGTAATCGTGAACCTTTAGATGGGAATCCCGATCCCACCACCAGTACTCCCAGGTGGAGTCGTTGTCACCACCGCCTGAAGAGTAATAGAGCTCCGTCCAAATTCCAGGCTGTGAACTGGCCTCTATCTCCACGTGCTGATAGTCATCGAGGTCGCCATCGTTGGCCCAATCGAATCCAGGCATCTCAGCCAGGATGAAAAAGCTCACCCGCGGATACCCTTCGTCACGAAGCGGAATCCAGTCTGTTCGAATGATAGAGTTGAGATATTTCACATCTCTGCATACCAAGGACATATCACCTGGTGTCCATCCGGTGGGAGGATACGGCTCCGTGATGATGGGTGGAAATGGATCGTAGAACTTCTGTCCGATCGCCAGGTTGTCTCCGGTCTCAGTGCAATTGTGGCCTGGACAACTGCCGTTGGCTACCATCTGAGGATCCTCAGCATCGTCGAAGAAGATCTGCTGTCCGTCGGCAGTGAGTTCTATGCTCTCCACCCAGCAACCGTCAAACTCAGTAAAGTAAGAATCCAGCCCCCAGTCGCTGACGAAGGCGTAGCGGATCTTTATGGTGGAAGCACCGGCGTAGGCGCTCAGATCGAAGGTGGAGGTGAACCAATCGTCCCCCATTCCCGCCCAACCTCCTAAGCCCTCCAGCCTCTCGTAAGCGGAGTTCTCCATGCCTGAGCACTCCCACGCTCTCAGGCTATCCGGCCAGGCATAGCCACCGTCGGGCATGGCAATTTCCCACAGACCACCGTCAACCGACACGAAAACAGCCGAACCGTCCCAGTATGGCTGGACGGGATCTTCGGTATCCACCTTGTGGAGAATGGTCATAGTCAGACTGCTCGTTCCCTCAGGAATGGAAATCTCAGGGGAGTCCAGCCAGTCAGACCAGTAGCTGTAATATCCACTCCGGGTGGGGGTTTCCACACCACAGAAATAGGAATGGGTGTCGTAGGCCCCATACGTCGTGGCGTGCCAGTGCAACTCGCACTTTCCATCTATATACTCCCACCCCTCAGGCAAACCCTCCTCAAAATAGACAGGTCCGTATAAGGTCTCAACATCCGCCGCTATCAAATCCCACCTGGGGATTTCCTTCTGCACAGGAGGCTTCTGTTGAACAACCGGGAGACGACGGGCAAACCCCACCTGGCTCACGCCTGCCAGCACAAAAAGCGCCACAACACAGAAAACGGTTATTCTCTTGCTCATCTCAAATCTCCTCAAGAATATTCGGTGAAACTTCACCAACCTCGAGTCCGAGACCCGAGGTCCCTCCCATTAACGACAAACCAAATCTACACATTCGTCCCTCTCCGCTGGAAAAACATCACCCCCTTTCCAATAAAGATCGAAACACCGCATAACTCTCTCTGGATATCACCTCCTTTCAAGTCAGTTTCCCTCGTTCACTCACTTCCAAGTCCAACGCGACGGAATCGGGACAGCCCCCTATGATGGAGCCTAAATCCGTAAAATCTCCGAAACGTCCAGAACAGTAAGCATCTCTTTCTTGGAAAGTAAAACGGGTATGAGTCTGATCGAACGCAAGGCTGTCTCTCCTATTGAATAAAAGCAGAGCTCGTGTTCTTGAAGCCAGATCGCGGCGGAAAGCCACCACTGTAGAGGTGACAATAAAATTATAGAAATATCCCCCTTTTGTCAAGCCTTTTTTTCGAGTACATTTTTCGAGTGTATTTTTCAACCATATTTTATTTTTGGAGTATCGGAGTATTGGAGTGTTGGAGTGTTGGAGCACTGATACCCCATTACCCCATCACCCCATAGAGCACCGCTGGGCCTCAACAGCGAAGCCCAGCGGCTTCTGTGAAATCGCCCAGAAAAGGCAGAGCCTACCTCAAAAGCACCATCCGC
>JBHIER010000497.1:0-2620 GCA_046760705.1 bacterium | reverse complement strand
TCTCAACTGATGGCCTTCAATCTTCATGAACTCATCGCAGTCAGGGATGTGATAGACACCCTCGGCCATGGGTACACCCAGCGGTCCGATGCCCAGAATCTCATTGATGAAGACGAACTTGCGGCCGTTATAGGCATACAAAAACGCGCACGAGGCCGATACCCTCACTTTCTCTCTGATTCTGACCAGTTGATTTGACGGGGAGTTGACCACATTCTGGACCACACCGTTGGGCCAAGTGATGCGGATTACGTCTACCACCTCAATGTCGCCCAGGCCAAAATGGATGGGTTGAGCCGACACCGTCTTCCGCTCATAATACGGTCCAGCCTTAATCTCAACCTTCGATCCGATACCACTCCGGTTAACCTTCACCCCCTCGGCCTGGACATCAACCCAGTTTTTGGCGTTTCCACCCTGATTGTCCAGAAGCAGAGGATTGCCGCCCTCCAGGAGAGCAAGAATGTCCATGTCTCCATCCCCATCATAATCACCAGTGGTAACAGAAGTTATACCCTTTAATTTTTCTTCCTCAACGTCAAAAATTTTAGACACCCAGCGAAATGCGCCTTGGCCCTCATTTATAAAAAGGAAGAGGGTTCGCTGGTCGGTTCCCACGACTAAGATGTCTGGAAGACCATCGTTGTTGAAATCGAGAACTTCTATCGGACCCGGGGTGCCATCAAGGGTTTTAGTCAATTCAGGCATGGGCAAGATCTTGAAATTTGCCTGACCATCATTTTGATACACGAAGCACTCACCACGGGTCACCAGGAGTATGTCTGGATATCCGTCGTTGTTGAAATCGCCCTCCCTGGCGTGCAAGCACCCACCCTTCGGACTCTTATCAAATGAACCGCCTCTCTCGAACTCTCCGCCTCTGAGGTTGCTGAACAGGATGTTGGGTCCATTCTCATTGACCAGGTAGATATCGATGGCGTTGTCGTCGTCAAAATCGCTGATAAAAACGTCGCGGCTCTGGCTGATATCTATCAGCAGACCGGCTTTATCAGTGAGATCGTCAAAGGTGCCGTCACCGTTGTTTCTTAGCAGAGCGTTGATCTGTCCTTCGAAATCGAAAGGAAAGGAAAACTCCTCTTCTTGTGGGGGATGATACAGTTCACAATAATTGGCCAGGAAGATATCCAGGTCGTTATCGTGATCGTAGTCCACCCACACCGCCTTCTGGCCGAATTGGGGTTCGTCGACGCCGGCGGCGACCGACACATCGGTGAAGGTGCCATCGCCGTTGTTATGATAGAGGACATTCGGCCCAAAATTGACCACATAGAGGTCGGGGAATCCATCGTTGTCGTAATCGCCGAAGGCAGCGTCGGTGCCCATCCCTGCATCTCCCACCCCGGCCTCAGCGGTGACATCGGTAAAGGTGCCATCACCGTTGTGGCGATAGAGAATATTGGCCGAATGCGTTTCATCCGAGTCGCAATTGATGATGTACACATCCAGCCAGCCATCGTTGTCGTAGTCGCCGAAGACCACACCCCCTCCCACCTGAGGCACCCAGTGTTCTTTGGCCAAATCCGGGCTGTATGCTGAGGCTTTAATGGGTTTCTCTACCGGTATCCTGGGTGCAATCTCCCTAACTACTCTTTTCAGTTTTGACCGGGAGGTGACGTCTTTGAATCTAATCCACCCAATGAGTTCGGCTTTGGCCGGGGGGCTTATGATAGGGGAGATATCTATGATGTAGGAATATTTGCTTCTCTCCAATGCCTCCGGTGTTCTTTCGGCATCGGCGGTCAGTCTCTTTAACCGAGAGAAGATTTCGGCTTCCCTTTCGGCCTCTTCTCTTCGGCCCGCTTTTTTGGCGTACATCAGGAGCTGGTAATGGGCGCTGACGTGATCGGGGTCGAGGCGCGCTGCCTCTCTGAATTCGGCCAACGCTTTTTCGTCGTCTCCCATTTTTTTGTATACATCGCCCAGATTGTACCTGGTGGCCGCACTGGTGGGGTCTTTATCCTTTACCTTTTCCAGATACTCGGCCGCCCTCTGAAAATCCCTCAGCCTCTTGTAGATGATCCCCAAATCGTAATAGATATGCAGGTAGCCGGGGTCCAACCTCTCCGCTTCTTCCAACTCCTTGATCGCCTCCTCATATCTTTTCGCCCTCAAGTACGTTAAGCCGAGATTGATGCGGTCCGGGGCAGAGTTGGGAGCCAGGGCCAGACATTTTTGAAACTCTTCGATGGCCTTATCGAACTCATCGTTTTCATAGTAAGCCTTTCCTAAGTTGCGATGTGTAGTCAACTCATCAACAGATTGAGTCCCTGTCCTCCCTGGAAAGATTGAGCTTAGACACAGTAAGCCCAGCATAGCTAAGCCGATTGATATCGGATGCAGGCTAAGAATATTTTTCCCGATCATTCTCAAGGTTCGCCTCCTTTTCAGAGAAAAATGCGCCGCTTTGCCAAAAATTGACGGAGTTCCCTCTTCTACCGGAGTTACCTCTTTAGAGGTTTATATAGGTTTATACAATAAACCTGCTTTAAATTTAGCCAAATTATCTCAGACTGACAAGTAAAAAATTTGAGTCAAAACCAAAAAGCTGCCAGATTCTTCCCCCAGTCCGGCAGCTTTTGTTGACTTAACTTGTTTGTGT
>JBHIER010000496.1:0-2632 GCA_046760705.1 bacterium | reverse complement strand
TCTCAGATTCTGTCAGCACAAAGTGGACTGCAAGGTTCGTTACTGTGATGGGCTGGGAAGCATCTATTGAAGCTACGACCGAGCCATACCGAGGAATCAACTCAATCACTAAAGGACTGTCGATCTGTTCCCTTTGAATCAGCAGCCCCGGCCACATGCTCTGAGCGTGCTCATCGTAGTCGCTCAGAATGCCATCGAGGATTAGATGTGGGGCGTACTTCACATCGTAATAGTTTACTCGAGCGGTGCTTTCCTCGGCATTTACCTTGTAGAAAGGGTCCTCACGATCTGGCCACCATACGTGATATCGGATGGTGATAAAGGTCTCAGGGTGCGATTCAACGAGGGTGTCCAAGGCGGTTTCCGCTTTGGGGCAATCTGGGCATCCCGTATTAGTGAAGAATTCACCCAGGACAACGCGCTGAGAAGAATCAGCCCCATGAGGGAGTGAGAAGGTAGTCAAGAGGGAGAGCGCCACTGCAAGTACAAACACTCTTCTCATGGTTTGGCCTCCTTTCACAAAAGGGTTGGGTTGATTGTGGCAGTGAACGGAAGCGGTGGTCTTACAGCCGGCTGAATAATTTCACTTCAATCCCCTCAAACTCGGGTTCGTAGCGGCACACACCACCGGCACAAATGAAACCTGCCTGGCGTGAACCATACATAACCGAAAGATCATGATTTGGGGATATGTTCACGTCAAGTTTACCGAACAACCAAAAACTCTTTTCCCCAGGCATTTTCTGGACATCAGATTTGTTCGTCCACTCTCCCACAAGACTCAGGGTGAACCTCGGAGAGCGGGCATATTCGAGGGAATAGATCTGGTTGTCGAACTCTCCTAAGGTCTGTGACTTCGTGTGTTGATGTTGAAATACGAAGCGGAGGCTGTTCACCTCGTCGAGAGAATAGGTTGACTCGAAGATAGGAGTAACATACGTGTCCGGTCCTTGTTCCGAAACGCTCAATGCGCCGATAGAAAAGAAGGCATCGTTGAAATGATGCTCGAACTCACCATATCCTTCCTCAAAGAGTGTCTTCCCCTCTCCCCAGATTGTTTTTCCCTCATGATCTTTTGTCAGGCTATAATTGGCCAGCAACGCCGTATTCATGCTCGGGGAGAAGGTGGCCTCAATCTGAATCCCAGCCTCATCGTCGGCATCGAGAACATGGGGATGTCTGTTCAACAACGTATAGGCATGCTCCCGAACGAGTGACGGAGGATTGTTGTAAGTCACATTATAGTCATCAGTGCGAAAGAAGAACGTATCGTAATACTTATACTCAAAGCTCAATCCAAATCCAGCCGTCGTCAAACTTGACGACAAATAGGCCCCTGTGCCCTGGGGATTCGTTCTCTCCCCGTATTCGCCGTACATGTCCCAGACCCAATTATGGCTCGAAAGGGAGAGCTCCATTCGCCCTGAAGTGATCTCTGCCTTCTTTCGCCGATCCGGACTGTTGCTCAGATAACTCCCACCCACGGCCACTCTCTCTATCGGATTGAGGGTAAGATCTGCCCCGTGCAACAGATCGGTCCTTTCACCTGATGAGCCTTCGGGCCTGCCCGACAGAAAGGTAGCAGAGAGCCTATTGTGAGACAGGCCAATTTTGATCCCTTCCAAGTTGTTGTCGATGCGAATGTTTCGATCCTCGTACGTCCGTAGAACAAGGCCCCGGCCGAACATGGCGTAGTAGTTTCCGACGCGCACATCAATGTCGTCCCGGTGGTATTCAAAATACCGGAACGTGATGTCCTCCTCCAAGGTGTGAACTTCAGAAGGCTGATAGAGCTCCATTCTCAATCCAGCAGTGAACGCGTCGAAGTAGAAATCGGCATCGAGCCAATTCTCAAGAATCTCATTGTTCGTCTCAGTGGAAAAGGAATATTCCATGTGATTGGCCAAACTGGTTGCCATATCACTCCCCAATTGAGCACTGACAGCTCCACAGAAGATCGAGGTAAGAATCCCGCTCAGCAAAAGACGGAGTGTTATCTGGCCCAATCGTCTTCCGCTCATCTATTCCTCTGTCTGTGGGATCTCAATCTCTGTGGAATCTGAGACAGTGTTCCCTTCCTTTCCGATCAACTCCTCAATTTGCTTTTTTAACTCAACCTCGTCACCAGGTTTATATCCAAACCGGCGAAAAAGAATCTCTCCTTTACTGCTTAGTAAAAAGGTATGAGGAAGCCCGTACAGACGAAACTTCCGGTAGACATCTTTATTCGGGTCCAACAGAACCGAAAATGTGAACCGGCGGCCCTTGGCAAAGGATTTTACTTTCGACAGGCTCCGCGGACTGTCCTGGGAGATGGCCACAACTTGCAAACCTCTGTCTTTGTATTCATCATAGATCGCCTGGAGATGCTTCATCTCTTCGACGCACGGTTTGCACCAAGTAGCCCAAAAATCGAGAATAATCGGTCCCTTTCCCAACAGGGATTTCAAACTCACTTTCTTCCCTTCAAGGTTCTTGAGTTCAAAATCGGGAGCAACGGAGGTGTCGGATACAGCTTCCCCCATTAGGATGAACAGTGAAATCGAAATCAACATAATAAGAAACCAACTGCTTTTCCGAAAGACAATTTCCATTCTTTCCTCCTTCGTTCGAAATTTGAGGTTTTTGAAGT
>JBHIER010000495.1:0-2652 GCA_046760705.1 bacterium | reverse complement strand
TCCTGCCCAAGGTTGATCGGTTCCGACCATTGGGTCCAGGATTTGCCGGTCCTAACGGACGTATACACGTCAAAATCCCCAAGCCCAGCCTGACCTCTCGAGCAAAAATAGAGGGTTTTCCCGTCAGGATGGAGGAAGGGGCTCCGCTCATCATACTCCGTATTGATTGTCGGTCCAAGATTGATCGGTCGCGACCACCCCGATTCAGCCAAAATGGAGACATAGATATCCGAATCTTTTCTGATATCATCCAGGGTAACTTCTCCCGTTACCCTCGGACGTGAGGAGGCAAAAAGGAGGGCTCTTCCATCGCTCGTGATAGAAGCATCCACATCCCAGAATCGACTGTTCACTTGCTTACTCAGGATTTGAGGGTCTGTCCACCGGTCAACTTCAAGGTGCGAGACAAAGATATCTCCACCACCTATTGTCCCGGCATACCCACCGAAAAGATAGAGCGTCAGGCCGTCGGCGGAGACACTCATCACCCCCTCGTTTTTTTCGGTGTTTAAAGGGGGCCCTATATTTCTTGCCTCCGTCCACCGACCGTTCTCCATTTTTGATACCCAAATGTCTTCCCCACCAAATCCGCCGGGGCGGGTAGAACAGAAGTAGAGGGTCTTCCCGTCCGGAGAGACCACAGGGTAATAATCGTCCGAATCGGAGTTTACGGCCGCCCCGAGGTTGCGGATGGGAAGATTCTCATACGGAGCAGCAAGAATATCGGCGATTTTCTGAGCCTTCTTGCCCAACTCGCTGTCCCTATGTTTTTCAGCGAATCTCTGAAATTGATCCTTGGTTGTGAGTTTCTTATATTGAGCCTCTTGAGAAGCACAACGAAACATAAATAAGAGGCAGACCAAGAAAGCCCAAGCATACCAAGTCTTTCTCATTGGCTTCTTCATATTTGGCACAATATCAATTACATTGCCCACTGGGAGTACCTGGTATCTTCGCCATGTTTCAGAATGAAATGGGCGTAGGCTCCAATCGTGTCCCCACGCTGTGCTCTTTTGAAATCCAATTCTGTTATGACACAACAGCAAGGCAAGCAGATCAAGAGCCGCGCGATGAACGAGACTTTTTTATAAGCCTATGACTTTTGTAACCTACTCGGTTCTCTTGTACAGAATGATCTCAATTCTCCGGTTCAAATTTCTCCCTTGTGCACCATCATTATCACCGTAAAGCACCTCACCATATTCTGGAATTCGGATTGTGAGGGGCTCATTGAAACCGCAACATTTGGGGTTATCAACAAGATCTTTAAGGGACTCAAAATTCCGCGGGAATTTCGTTTTCAATAAATGGAGAAGTCTCTGAGTCAAATCCTCTGCCCTGCGGTAGGAAAGCTCTATGTTGTATAAACTGTCCCCGATAACACACGTGTGTCCCTCGAATCGGACTCTGAGATCAGGCCAATTGGCTTGCAGCCTTTCAGCAACGGCTGTGAGTCTCTCCCAGTAAAAGGGGTAAGTGGGAGTGATATCATCGAAAATGGCTAAAGCGAAGATGTGGTCTTCAATAATCGTTGCCTCCTGCTTCAGGTAGAAGGAATCGAGCATCGTCTCAAAATTCTGACCACTACGATCTTTCACCCTTAACCGATAGTAATAGGTACAGTTTGAATCTACCAGATTGTCTTCTCTGTCAATGCCGTTCCAGTTTATTCTACGATTAAGTTGAGAATCACCGATCACTGACTCATCAGTCAGCGTGCTCACCACATCTCCCCGCTTATTTTCGATCTCCAGCCTCCATTCTTCAATCTTTCCTGACAAGTGAATGTCGATATTGAAGGCAACTCCCACGGATATTTTTGGCCTCACTGATATTCCCAAGGGCCCAAAAAGTTTCTCTTCGTCCATCTGGTTAACACTCATTTCCACTCGCCGATTCTCGGCCCTCGCCAGATCTATGAATTCATCAACTTCACTCTCGACCCTCGGCCTGTGGGGATCATGATCGGACGATATCATTACCTGTGACTTTGAGACCCCAAAGGAGGTAAGCACGTCCTTGACAGCTTTGGCCCTGGAGGTCGACAGAGCTCGGTCTCGCTCCCCAGATGGAAGGTCAATGTATCCCTCCAAAGTCACCGTTATCTCCGGATGGCTCTTGAGCCTCTCAGCCAACGTCTTCAGAACAGGGATAGGCTTCCCTTCGAAGGCCTCGTAATACATCCTCTCCACCATAGATGAATTTTCGTCGAAAAAGATGATGGGCACCAGAGGGATCTCTATTCTTGTGTACTCGGCCCTCGCAGTCCGGACAGTCTCCTCGACCGCATTCTCACCCCTCCATTGGGATATGGATCGAGTGGGCACTTCATTATTACCCTCATCCGACTCCTTGATCTCATTGGAGGGATCTACGACAGCAACAGGATTCTCAATCGATTCCTCAGTCTCGATTATGACGGAAAGAGAGTAGCCTTCTCCGGAACGTAACCCAGGGCACTCTGACCGTCCAATCTCTTCCCCCTCTGGATAACCGTCGTATACGGCAACGCCGAACTTGGGGGCAGACCCCAGCCCAATGTTTGTGACAACGACCACTACCGTTCCGGCATACCAGTTCTCCATGATCCCAGTGATGTTCCCTGGGCCGACGCCCGTTACAACCAGATCCGGCAGGCCTGGTGCTCGATAC
>JBHIER010000494.1:0-2655 GCA_046760705.1 bacterium | reverse complement strand
CCCTCTGGTTTCTTCCAGATCAACAATATTGATCCTGGAAGTTACTACTTGTTAATCAGCAAAAGTGGGTATCAGACCAGGAGAGATCCCAGCAGCGGGAGCTTTAACATCGCCTGTAGTGGGACGGAGAACCGGGGTACAATTTATCTTGTCCCAGATGGACTCAGTCCGCCCCAGAATTTGAGCTGGTACAATGATAACAGCCATCCCCATCTAACCTGGGACGCCAGCTCTGGACCTACTTTGACTGGATACAATGTTTACCGCAACTTAGGGAACGGTTACGTTTTCATTGCCTTTGTCCCAAAGCCAACGACCAATTACCTGGACACAGACATCGATGTCTATGGTGGGAAGTTTCCTCCAAATTACGCCTATTACTACGTCACGGCGGTCGATCCCGAATCTGACCCTTCGAACACAGCGCGTGTTCCCACGAACCAGGCGACTCTGGTTGAAAGGTACAGTGAGCCCCGTGTTTTCACTGTCCTTTGGGACAGTAATGACGATCAGAGCAAAAATGTTCCTGCCGGGGTCTATCTCTACCGGCTTGAATCGGCCCAGTTCAGGGAGACCAAGCGCATGTTGCTGGTGAAGTGAGCCCATCTCGCTTCGACAAAAAGCCGCTCTGGTTTCAAGGCCAGGGCGGCTTTCTTAATGAATCTGTTAAAGGTTGGTATGGACCTGCCAACATTTCCCTTGACACAATATAGGTTTATGCCTATACTATGAATCATTTTTGGGGCAGGGACTGAATGCGCGAGTATGGACCACATCTATTTTACCTTTGCGTGGAGGTGATGCAATGACTGTAATCGTTGACGGAGAAGATCTTACCATCGAAGACGTTGTGCAGGTTGCCCGGAACAACGAACAGATTGAAGTCCCGGCAGAGATCATGGAGAAGGTCCGCGAGAACCGGGCCATTGTTGAGAGAAAGGTCGAGGAGCGGGCCGTCATGTACGGGGTGACCACGGGCATCGGGGAGCTCTCCGAGGTGGTCTTGACTCCGGAGCAGACACGCCAATTTCAAAAATATCTCATTTACAGCCATGCTGCCGGCTGTGGTGATCCCGTCCCCATCGATGCGGCCCGGGCTTCCGTTCTCAGCAGAATCAACGTCCTTTGCAAAGCCAGATCTGGTGTTCGGCCAGTGGTCGTGCAGACGCTGGTGGAGATGCTGAACCGGGGGGTGACTCCGGTCATGTGTCAGCACGGGTCGGTGGGAGCCTCTGGGGACCTCTCCCCTATGGCCCAGATGGCGCTGGTCCCAATGGGTGAGGGGGAGGCCTTTTATCAGGGGAAACGGATGAGCGGCAGGGAGGCCATGGAGAAAGCGGGTATCCCTATCATTCAATATGAGGCTCGCGACGGACTGGCTACCATAAATGGGTCCAATGTCATTACCGGCATGGGGGCTCTTCAACTCTACGATGCGGAACGTTGGATAAAGACTTCCGAAATCGCCGCGGCCATGACCCTCGATGCACTCAACGCCAACATGCTGGCCTACGACGAAAGGATCCACCGAGCCCGGGGGTATCAGGGAGCCATCGACTGCGCCGAAAATATCAGACGGATCGTCGAGGGCAGCGATTTCCTGGCGCAGAAGGGCAAAAAAGTCCAAGACGCCTACAGTTTGAGGAGCACACCCCAGGTCGTCGGTGCGGCCAAGGACACCCTCAAGTTTTCCAGAGAGATGTTCCACACCGAGCTGAACGGAGTCGGCGACAACCCCCTCTTCTTCCCGGACGAGGGAGGAACCGTTATCACCGGGGCCAACTTTCAGGGCACACCCCTCGCCTTCGGCTTAGAGTTCTTGGGGATAGCCATCACCACTGTGGCCGCCCTCTCGGAGAGGAGAACCAACAGACTGCTCAATCCCAATTTGAGCATGGGGCTGCCGGCCTTTCTGACGAAGGGAGCCGGTATGTTCGCCGGACTGATGCTCACCCAATATACGGCCGGAATGCTTGTCTGCGAAAACCGCGTGCTGAGCCATCCAGCTGCCACCGGTTCCATTCCTGCGGCCGCCGATCAGGAGGATTTCGTCAGCATGGGCATGACGACGGCCATCAAGACGAGGCAGATCATCGACAATGCCAACACCATTCTGGCCATCGAACTGATGGCCGCAGCCCAGGCCCTCGATTTCCGAAAGGGATGGAAACACGGCCCTGGTGTTCAAGCTGCCTATGAGACAATCCGCAAATACGTTCACCACTTAGAGGAAGATCGACCCCTCTTTGACGATACCAACAATCTTACAGCAGTGGTCAGATCCGTTCAGATCCTGACCGAGGTGGAGAAGGCCATCGGACCCTTAAAGTGACACGGGAGGCAGGACGGCGATGCCACCAGCCAACAGAGCCGTGATGATCGCACGTTTGTCTCTTTCTCTGGCCGGCCTCATAGCGGCCATTGCCCCGGCCACTGCCCCTCACGCCCTAGGTGACAGTCCCTTTGGACTGTGGTCGGATTGCTGCACCAGCGCACCCATACCCGGCGATTGATTGGGAGTGTGGGCTTTGAGACGAGGTGGCAGGCAGTTCTGGGCCTGGGACTGAAGTTGGACTCCAGCCCCTCACCCGCACCTTTGCTCTCACCCAAATGTACTCGAAGCCCGCAAAAAGCCCTCAGCCAAAAAACACGTAG
>JBHIER010000493.1:0-2658 GCA_046760705.1 bacterium | reverse complement strand
TCCTCCGCATTGAAGGTCTTCTCTCCCTGCAACACATCCATGACAAAAGGGAGATTGACCCCTGCGCCGATCAGGGAGGCGAAAACAATAATGCATCCCGCCCCTCGGATAATATGCCACCCTTCGGATTGCCACTTCATGCGCAAAGACCTTGCTGGTCTGCTCCTACGTTGTGCGTGGCGTGCGAACCCTCCCGGTTACTGGAACCTCCACTTCCGGCTGGAGCGGATCGTTGGTATGAATGGTGATTGTCCCCTTAATGGAGCCAACGGGCGCTTTCGGGTCCACGCTCACGTTGATCTGAAACCGCTTCCCAGGCTCCTTGGTGACGACCTCAGTGATAAGAAAGTCAGCGCTGCTCTCCACCTTCTTTATCTTGAGCTGCTCCTTCCGCGTCGTCAGGGCGATCGTCTTGGTCGTCACCCGTCCCTGGTTGACCAACCCAAAGGACAACCGCTCCGGGATCACCCTCAGGTTGCCGCGGACAGTGACTGTCAGAGGAACTCCGATCTCGGGGTCCTTCGGATCGTCGGTGTGGATGGTGATGGTTCCGCTGGCCCGACCGATGGGAGCATCAGCGATGGCGTTCACCTCTACCTTGTACCTTTTGCCTTCCTCCACAGGTTGAAGGGTGGTGGTGATGTACTCTAAATTGCACTCAATCTTTGAAATTGTGAATGGGCCCCCTCTGGCCTTGTTGATTGAGACCGCGGAGCCTGGGTTTTGCTCTCCTTTCTGGATGATGAGGGAGACTCGATCCGGGGTGGTGACGATCTCCCCGGTGATGGTGGCCATAACAGAGACGGTGACCAAAGGGGCGTGCTCGTTGTCCGTATGGATCTTCACTTGCTTGTTAAGACGGCCACGCGGAGCCTCCGGGCTGAGGGTCACATTGATGAGATAGCTCTCCTTCTCCCCCTCTGTACTCTTCGAAAAGTCGGCCGTCAGATACTCGGAGCTGACCTCCACGCTCTTCACTGTCATCTTCTCCCCTTCGCCCGGAGAGACGGCGATCTGCTTCGTCCGGGACTCCCCCTGAATAACCTTCCCAAAATTGAGCCGATTCGGGGTGCAAACGACCGCTTCCTTGACCAACCCTTTGACCTTCAACGTCAGTTTGGGTTGATCGGGATCGTTGGAGCTTACATAAATTGGCTTGGACTGGGATCCTCGCCGCTTCCCGGCGCTATAGGTGACCTTGATCTGCCCTTCTCCGTTGGGTGGAATGACCTTTTCCGACAGCAACGCTGCCGTACACCCTCAGGACGATTTGACGTTCGAGACGGTCAGGTCGGCCTTGCCGACGTTCTTGAACTTGAAGATGTGGGTCACCTTCGAGTTCTGATAGACCGTGCCCCAGTCGTAGGTCGTCTCCTCGAACTCAATCCGGGGCTGGGGGCCGGAGGCTGCAGCCTTGGCCTCAGATTCCCCCTCTGGAGCCACCTTCTCCCCGGCCTGGCCTTCATCGCTGGCCGCAATGGGACGGCCACTCTTGCCGCCCGTGTTGGAGGCAACGAAGTAAATTGCCACCAACCCTACGGAGAAGATGGCCACCAACGCTATCACTTTCCAGACCGTACTCTTCATTTCTCCCTCCTTTCGCGTTGTGATAGTCTATGCTCCTCCAGATCGTTTCAGCCTGCTCCTGAGGTCCGACTCAAGAATCGGGTTTCCTCTCCCATTGCACAAGCGGACGCCTCAGGACAGACTCTTTTCTGACTCGCTCTGTGGTGGCATCACCTCCTATTGCCAATCTTACTCCCTCCCTTAGAGGGACAGTAAGGACTTGATGTCTTCTTCGAAGACAACACGCGCATTGGGGGGAACACCGACGTACTTTCTAAAGATTCGCCCCTCTTTCGTAATGACAAAGGTCGTCGGAATCCCTCGGAGTCCCCCATACTTCGTGGCCACTTCCCGGTTACCGATGAAGTTCGTATAATTGACTGCGTACTTTTTCAAAAGGGGTCTGACCGCATCGGGCCGATCCATGGCCACTCCGATCATCTCAAACCCGGAATCTTTGTACCTTTTGTACAGCTCGACGAAGTGCGGTATCTGCATCCGGCAGGGCCCGCACCAGGTGGCCCAAAAGTCCAAAATGACCACTTTGCCACGGTAGTCCGATAACTTACCGCTCCGGCCGTTCACATCCGTCAGGACAAAATCCGGGGCGAGGCGCAGACTCGTATCCGAAACCTCTTTGTGTCCTCCAGAGCAGTGGAGACAATTTCCCGCCAGAAGCGACAGACAAAAAAGGACGCTCAATTGTTTTCCACAACTCTGCAAGATCACCTCCTCCTCACCAATTTTTGCTATCCCAAATTCAGCCAGGGGAACCACTGGCTCAACCAACCGCTCAGAATGGAGAGATAGTTGGTGAAGATGAGCACACCAACAATGATCAGGAACCCCCCGCTGACGATCTCGATGATGCGGAAGTGGTTCTTTATCCGATCGAACATGCTCAGAAAGGAGTTGATGCTGATCCCGGTGATGAAAAAAGGCAGGCCCAGGCCGAGGGAATAGACGGCCAGAAGGGAGAGGCCTTGCAGGACAGTCTCCTGAGACCCGGCTACAACGAGAATGGCCGCCAGGATCGGCCCAATGCACGGGGTCCAACCGAAGGCGAAGGCCAACCCGATGAGGAAAGAGCCG
>JBHIER010000492.1:0-2666 GCA_046760705.1 bacterium | reverse complement strand
GATAACTTCATATCTAACGGGGCCCGTTTCGTCTTTCGGTGACGTTATTCGTCTTATATTGACGTCACCATGTACCGTAACCGATACAGGCCCTGTTAGAAAGGTCCATTTCAATAAGGTGGAGCCCTTCAGAAGATTCCTTTCTAACAGGGTGGGCTTCGTCACCGTCAGCGTCACCCTCTTCCCGTATTTCTTGACGGAATTGCAATGACTGGAGACCAATAAAGTTTTGACAAAAAAGAGAGACTTGAGTGACAATACACCATACTGTAGTGAAGGAAGATGAAGATAATAGCCAAAGTTGGAGACGAAAATATTGCTGTGGCGTATATCGGTGAAATGGACAATGGAAAGCTGACAGAATTTGTTGAATCGGTGCAGCCTCCAATTCCGCGAGAAAAGAAATGGGTTTTGATTGTATCCACCTTATGTGGATGTCCGGTAGGATGCCCTTTTTGCGATGCCGGTGAATCTTATCGGGGAAAGCTTTCTAAAAATGATATTATTTCACAGATAGATTATATGGTCGTCAATCGGTTTCCAGACAGAAGAGTCCCCATCCCGAAGCTTAAGATTCAATTTGCAAGGATGGGAGATCCCGCGTTCAATCAAAATGTGCTCGATGTCCTTGAAGAACTTCCTGAGAGGTATGATGCTCCTGGCCTTTTACCAACACTTTCTACAATTGGACCGAAAGGAACTGATAGATTCTTTGGAAGGTTATTGGAAATTAAAAACAAGATTTATAGGGAGCGGTTCCAACTTCAGTTTTCTATCCACACTACAGATCCGGAATTGAGAGATTGGCTCATTCCTACAGAGAAGTGGGATTTGGAGAAGATAGCGGAGTATGGGGAGGCATTTTACAGGAAGGGTGAAAGAAAAATAACTCTTAATTTTGCATTGGCGAATGGGATGCCGGTTAAATCAGAGGTCTTGTTGCATCGTTTTGACCCGGAAAAATTTTTGGTCAAAATAACTCCAGTGAATCCTACCTATCGGGCAATGAGAAATGAAATATCTTCTTACATACTGCCTGAGAAAGAAAAATATGAGATAATCGAGGAGCTGAAAGATGCGGGCTACGAAGTTATACTCAGCATAGGAGAATTGGCTGAGAATTATATTGGAAGCAATTGCGGACAACATGTAGCAAATTATTTAAAAGAAAAGGAAATCATAGAAGGTGGATATACGTATCCCATACAAGTGGTGCGGAGCATCAACTTTGGGCATCAGATGAAAAACAGTTTGTCATAAGATAACAACCGAACTACTTTGGTGTCCCGTCATTCTGACGAAGGTCAGAATCTCTTGAAACGAGATAAAGTGAGATTCCGAAATCCGGGATCCTGAGATCCTGAAATGATCCCGGGTCGAGGCCCGGGACAGGATTCAGGATGACTGACGGGCATCGTAACCCTAACCCAAAAACGTTTTCGGTTGCGGCTTGGCCGCTCGATGTGCATACGCTGAGAATGCTCAAAGTTCGCTCTCTGTTGATCCTTGGAGCGATTGCTGGGGCGCGGGACCGATTCTAACGAGGAGGGAGCGTTTCCCACGTGACGTACGCCGTGAGAAGAGTGGGCTGGTTCGCCAGAGCCGCTGGTCGGGTTCTAACAGCCCGGCTGCGCTCACACCGACCTTTTTTCATCTCCCATCTCATCACCGCTCGATGCTTTGCTCAATGCCCGATGTGCCTATGGCGGGGTGATGTCCCTGAGGAGGAGGACACGACCAAAATCGTCGACTTCTATCGACAGGCCAGGCAGGAGGGTTTTCTCTCCACCACCTTCTGGGGCGGGGAACCCCTGCTGCGGGAGGACATCTTCGAAATTCTCAAAGAATGCCAGAGATTGGGCCTTGTAACCGGTCTCATCACCAATGGATCCCGCCTTCCAAAATACTACGTCGAACTTTCAAAATTGTTGGACTTTCTTATTGTCTCGATCGATATCCCTTCCTCTGAACACGACCAACTTCGTGGCGTCAGGGGCATGTTTGAGAGAGCGGTCCTGGGCACTCAATTGATTCGGAGCGAAAACCCACAGGTGAAGGTGTTCATAAACTCGGTCATAAGCACCTTAAACTCTCCGTACGTCGATGGCCTCGTCAGATTCTCGAAAGATTTGAAGATCTCGATCACATTTGAATCCGTAAATAGAGCGGATCCGGAGTTTCCGCGGAAAGAAGATTCTAAACCGATCGACCTGCGCCTGCCGCCGGCCCAGGAGAAGGCGGTTTTTCGAAAGCTCAGACTCTTAAAAAGAGAGGGATATCGCATCAACAACTCGGGCAGCTATCTGCACATGTTTGAAACCGGGAGAGTCCGATACCGCTGTCACGCCCGAAAGGTTTCCATCAGGGTGGAGCCGAATGGCGATGTGACAAACTGCCTCGATCGGGGAACCCCCATCGGCAATGTTTACCGGGAGAGGTTGGGCGATATTCTGCGAAGCCAATCCTTGAGACAACTGCAAAGTGGAGCTGAGAATTGTTCGCGATGTGTTGATACAGGGACCATCGAATGCTCCCTCTTCTGGAATTTCAAACCCGAGGTCGTTTTGAATACATTCCGGCTGTTTCTGGGATGATGAAAAAAGTTCGAAAAAACGTCATTGTCCTCGGCTGGGTCTCATTCCTGACCGACGTCTCCTCGGAGATGA
>JBHIER010000491.1:0-2694 GCA_046760705.1 bacterium | reverse complement strand
GTCACCGTGCTTCTTCTTGAAAAATGCGATGGCCGTTTCGATCTCCTCCGGCCGCAGTTCAACCCATTGGCCGCGAACCTTAACCAGGGGAATTTTCAGGTTGGCCAATTTCTCGAACTCTTTTGGCGAGAGCGTCTGGTCCCCAATGGCGATCCTCCAATCGTAGGCCACAATCCCGTTCAGGCCCAGGAGCCCTGACTTCACTTTAGCGTCGGCTGATGGTTTCAATCTCAATTTAACCCCGAGACGCGCTGTCGGCTTACGCCACCAGCATGGAAGAAGAACGCCGAATCCGCTCTGTTCTAAGAGCGGGGCGGACTGGCGCAAGAAGGCATAAGCCTGTTCAGTGCTCAATCTTAGAATTGCCGGGTGCGCTGTTTGCAGACTATCTTCAATCGCTGGAAACAGACGGGAAGCCTTGCCGAGATCTGCCAGGAGCCGCTCTTGCGGGTTCTCAAAGCGGCGCTTGAGAAAAGTGAGAACACTCGAACGCTCCTTCCAAACCTTGTCAGCCGGAACAAGCAGACTTCGATCGTCCTTGGCCTGGAGATGAAACCCGAGTGTCCACTCACTTTTTTTGCTATCGTCAGGTGGGGTTTCAAGTCTGAAGCAGGTCCGAAACGGTGCATCTGCATCCACAGGCCGAATCTGACCGAGCCAGGAGTGGATCTCCCTGGAAAAGCTTTTCAGTTCTTTAGCAGATGCCGTAAGGGTCGGGTCTTCTGATGAAAGTGCTTGCAGCCATTGTTCCGGTAAAGGGAGGGACTTGGGACGGCGGCCACGACGAGGCGGAAGAAGCGGCGTCGAAGACAAATTCCCCCGGACGAAGGCATCAACGGTCTGATTTAGAAAATGTGAAACGATCTCCAGCGGCTGTGGTGAGTTCTCTTCATCAGGTGGAATGAACGCCCGACAGATGGGCGGCATCGCCTCTGACAGCTTACGCATCCGTTCGGCCTCTTCTTCCACAAGCACCACCTCCCAGAGAGCTCGAAAGGGCGCAATCCCATTATGTTTGGGTTCTTGCACTGTCGGTGCAAAGCGCTGCCTGACAAGCAGCTCCAGCGAAAACTTGGCCGCTTCGGCCCAGAAACGCAGGGAACTACCGAAAGCAACTCCGTGGGGTGACTCCTCTGGCAGCGAGAGGAGAAAATCGAGTGCAAGAGCTGGATCGAACATCAGGGTAGTTATTTTCCACGGCGTCAGACCGGTTACTTTCTCGTCACCTCGCTCTTCTTCCAGAATGAGCTCCGGAGAGGGCAACGGCCCCTTGGATGTAGACGGCAGGAGAAGCGTCAAAACTCTGAAATCCGCGCTTTCAACCCCCAAGCTCCCTGAAAACCCGCCAACCTCCTCCATTAGCGGATCGCGCCCGAGAGCAAAAGGGTGCCCTCGAGGTTTTGGCTTCTTAGGCTCTCGCCCCCTCCTTCTGGGAACGGTCATTGGCATCTTTGATGACTCTCCCCAGATGGAGAGTTTATTTGATGTTAGGTTGTCCCAAATTGCATGTACGACTATCAAGACATTTCCTCTTTCTCAACCAGTTGTTCCGAAACGTAAAAGGTCTCAATCATACTGAAGACGTCATCTGTTCGCTGCTCATTTAAGGCCACCAAGGATGGCGGTAGTGCTGGAGGACAATATTGATCCATCACCATCTCTTTCTCACTCATCATCGATGCAACCCGCTTGGTAAAACCAAGTTTTGTCATCCCGTATGAATTGGAGACACTCGTCTAAGGAACCTTCATGCAGTGTGATCCATTGGCCAGTATGACGCTGCCAATCTACCGTACACTTATCGCCCTTTTTGTCGTATAAAGTGATACGGGCCAAAGGAAATTCGTTATATTTTCCTTCGATCAGAGGTTTGATGAGGTGAACCTCCACGCCCTCCGGAATGAATGCTTTTACCAAATGGTAGAGGTAGATGCGTCCCGCGCGAATCGCAATCCGATTTACTACCTGAGTAAGCCGCTCAGAAGAGGCAACGAACTCCTTCACTCGTATCAGCAATACATCTTTGGTGAAACGATCCAACTGGACAGGTTTCGGACTATGAACCCATGTTTTCTTCACCAAAACAACCCTCCTCGGAATATTCAGACTCGCCAGAGAGAGGTCTTTTCATACGCCATATCGCTTTTTCTTCTCATGGTTGCGGCATTTCTGTCGCTCTCATCAAAAGCAGGGACCATATCCCAAATCTTGAACCATGTCGTATTTTGTTACCTTATCTCAACCCGAAAGAATTTGTCTTTGCCGCCCGGATATTGAGATTTCTGGTCAGCGACTCGAACATCCAATCCACACTTCTTCGCCAAACTCAGAAAACGACTGAAGGATTCCCCATCAAAGAGATACGCACCTCCCAAAGACAATACATTTGTGACATCACCAAAACAGGCTTTTTTACAATCGCTCCATCTTTCTCTGTCGTATACTCTTGAAGGTACTCTCCCATTTTCCTTTTGGAGCCAGCTACAACACAGCCATCTCCCTGTTAGCTCACACCCGTTTTTTCACGATTGGACGCAACGTATCCAACCGCCTTTCGTTCGGACATTATTGACCCCACCTCACTTGTAAGATTTCCGAGATGTTCTGGCTAATAAGATTTATCGCCTCCCAAAAGCCCACCCAAGAGATCACCGCCGATACCAGCAACACCTTTCTGTTCTCCTCTCTGTTGAA
>JBHIER010000490.1:0-2715 GCA_046760705.1 bacterium | reverse complement strand
TAAAACGCTAATACACTTTGATCTATCCGGCATAAGTAAATGGTTCCGGTGAAGTTGTCGAGGATCATGGTAAATCCCCCCTTTAAAGGGTGTCAGGATCAAGGTATTTCCCCACCCCCAGGATCAAGATAATTCCCCACCGGGATCAAGGTATTTCCCCACCCCCTTGTCATGGAGAGGGTATAGATTAACATGAAATTCCTGTACTCTCCAAGGTTTAACATAACCTTTGGAGAGGAGGGACTATGGCAAGGAGGAATGTAGAGATGAATGAGATTGTAGAGATTATCTACCACTGGCATCAAGGCAACACCATCAAAGGGATTCAACGGTCATTGAAGTTCGCTCGCAAAACCATCCGCAAGTACATCCATATGGCCCAACAGCTAGGCGTAAGCAGAGAGGATCCGTTCCCTGAGGAACAGGAGCTGATCAGAGAGCTCAGGAGCCTTTCCCGTGCTCCCTCACTGTATGAAACGCCAGCCATGGACTCCATTGGCATCTATCGCGACCAGATCAGCCAGTGGCTTGAACATGAGGATATCACCGCCAAGCAGATCTGGAGGCTGCTGAAAGAAGAACATGAACTGCCGGTGAGCTACTGTAGTGTGAAACGCTACCTGAGACGGGAGTTCAATAGACAGACCCCCATGGTCACGGTCCGCTTAGAGACTCCCCCCGGGCAGCAAGCCCAGGTGGATTTTGGCTACGCAAGGCTCATGTATGATCCCGTGACGGAAAAGAACCGAAAGGCCTGGGCTTTTATCATGACCCTCAGCTATAGTCGCCACCGTTTCGTTCGCTTTGTCTTTCGTATGGACGCTGCCACCTGGATTGACTGTCACATCCGTGCCTTTGAGTTTTTTCAAGGGGTGCCGGCTTCCGTAATCCTCGATAATTGCAAGCCGGGAGTCCTCAAACCGGACATCTATGATCCCACGCTGAACCGTGCCTATGCGGATCTGGAGCGACACTATGGATTTGTCGCCGATCCGGCCAAGGTCGGCTCTCCAAAACTGAAGGGCAAGGTTGAGCGCGTGGTTCCAGTGGTCCGGCAGCACCTCCTGGCCGGGCGTTCTTTTACTGATATCACCGAGGCCAATCAAAGGGCCTTGTCCTGGGTCAGGAATGAGATCGGCCAGGAGGTCCATGGAACTACCAAGAGAAAGCCCTATCCCGTGTTCTTAGAAGAGGAGAAACGCACTCTCAAAGCCCTTCCCGAGGAGCCCTTTGAGATTCCCCTGTGGAAGCAATGCAGTGTGCACCCTGATCACCATGTGGTCTTTGATCGGGCCTACTACTCCCTGCCTTCACGCTATATCGGCAAAACGGTATGGGTACGGGGGACCCACAAGCTGGTCCGGATCTTCTCCCACCATGAGCTCATCAAGACCCATCGCAGGGCACGATATCCCGGTGAGAGGGTGACCGATCTCAGTGATTATCCTCCCGAGAAACTGGCCTACCTTATGGCCACGCCCACGTACTGCCGAAACAAGGCCGCGGAGTATGGCCCTCACACCGAAACACTCATCCGTACCATCCTCTCTGACCACGCCATGCGGAATCTGAGGAAGGCGCAGGGGATCTTACGGCTGGGCGAGAAATACGGCCAGAGAGAACTGGAGCAAGCCTGTCAACGGGCTCTGCTCTTCGGCAATTACCGCTATACAAGTATCAAGACCATCCTGGAAAGAGGGCTTTTCACACAACCTGACGATGCCCCTCCTCCACCTCCTCGTTCTCCTCTGGGTGAGACCTTCCTACGACCCGCAGCCTATTTTAGCCGGGAGGTGCACCCATGAATATCGACCATCACATAGCGAATCAGCTGAAGACCCTCCGGCTGGGAGGATTCCTTGAGACCCTGGATCTCCGGCTCACGCAGGCCCGTGAAGAAGACTTTGACCACCTCACCTTCCTTGAGGTCATGCTCCAGGATGAGATCGAGAGAAGGGAAGCCAAAAAGCTCGCTCAGAGGCTCTCCCGTGCCTCTTTCGAGGAGGAGAAGACCCTCGAGGGCTTTGACTTCTCCTTTAACCCCAAGATCAAGCGCGCGTTGCTCAAGAACCTGGCCACCTGTATCTTCATTGAGAAAAAAGAACATGTCCTTATCTATGGTCCTGCCGGTGTCGGTAAGACCCACCTGGCCCAAGCCATAGGTCATGAGGCATGCAGGAAAGGCTGCGATGTGCTTTTTGTCAAATCGGTCAAAATGCTCAGGAGCCTCCATGCTGCCAAGGCGGATCACTCCTGGGAGAAAAGGATCAAAAAATTCCTCAGACCGGATCTTTTAATCATCGATGACTTCGGTCTTACCGCGCTCACTCCTACCCAGGCTGAGGACTTCTATGAAATAGTCACCGAGAGACATCTCAAGTCCTCTATGATCATCAACAGCAACCGGCCCCCTCAGGACTGGATCCCCCTGTTTCCAGATCCGGTCATGGCCAATTCCACATTGGACCGTTTGGCCCATCACGCGCACCACATCATCATAGAAGGAGGTGAGTCCTATAGAAAGAAGCTGAGACCAACTTATTCCAATTAATACGCCTCAGGCGTATAAAAATTGTATCTCTCTTATGGCAAAAGTGGGGAATTACTGTGATCCCAAGGGTGGGGAATTAACTTGATAATTGACAGCACGAAACAAATACAGATGACCAAGACACAAAATGATAAAATAGTATGATGTTGAAGGCCGTTCTGGTA
>JBHIER010000489.1:0-2722 GCA_046760705.1 bacterium | reverse complement strand
TTTCGAAGAAGAGAAAAAACCTCAGCCCGTCGAGATCTGACCCCGTCGCGAAGGGTCTCAAAAATGGAGAGATTTATCCAATCTCCCCAAAACCACCAAGAATCCCTAATAAACAGCCTCCCGATGACCTCCACAGCATGCCGCCGCACCCACCATTCCGATGCCGACTCTGCCACAGAGAAGAGTTCGTCAACGCTGCCAAAAACCGTGGCTGGATAGAGAGGTGGGATGTTCCAGCGGTAGATCCATGGAGTTTCAATATCCCGATATATCTCCTCAACCAGTAGGGCATCCAAGTGTTGGTCAACAGTAACATACCAATAGTACCGGTAAATGCAGCCCATCTGACAGTCCCCCCACCCATGAGTAAATGCAAGATGCCAAATCTGGTTTTTCTCAAAAGCTTCGATATCATCGCCCTCACAACAAAAGTAATTAGGCTCAGCATAAACTACCCCAGGGATTGCTTTATATACTCGACACAAAAGGGGCATTTTGAGCGGTTGAGCGAAAACAAGATTGAACCAAGGCCCATAAAAACATTCCACAGATGTCATCTTATAGACCATAGTCAAAGAATCGATTGTTGCATTTCCTGTTAGTAAATTCCCTTCGCACCAAGCTTGCGTCCAAGATGCATAGGACTTCAGCATTAAGTCTGTCGGAACGTAGTCAGGCCATACGTGAATCGACTTCACCGTATCATACTCGTTCCGAGCTGCTTCCAGAATGCTGTCAATCTCTAAAGCCAAAGCCGTATCCAGCCAGATCCCATCTTGCAACCGAAGGGTTAAAATCAGCGCATCTCCGCTGATGAGAGAATCAGTACTGGCTACTTCCACCTCTTCAGCTAAAATACTGGCTGGAGCCATGGAGAAAAATATTAGGGTTAGAAAGACAAAGAACGCAGCAAGGACGAACAGAGTAAAGTTTCGCAAGTAATAACAGTTTTTCATAGAACATCTCTCCTCAACTTTATCAATACTTTTATTTCTTAGGATCGACTCACCTTATCAAGGCCATCTTCTTCGTCTCTGACCAAACACCGTCCTCCACAGACAGCCGATAGAAAAAGACGCCACTGGAGACATCTCTTCTCTCATTATTCCTTCCATCCCATTTAACCGAATAATACCCCGGCTGCTTTGGTTCATCCACCAGCGTCACAACCTCCTGCCCAAGAAGATTGAAAATCTTCAGGGTGATGTAGGCAAGGGGCTGATCACCGATCACTGAATATTGAATACTGGTTGTCAGATTGAAAGGGTTGGGATAATTTTGCGCCAAAAGATACGAATGCGTAACATTCCCTCTATTCCTATCTAGCTCTGTAGACGTTTCAAAAAACTTCAACCTCGATGCCGGATCCCCCAATAGAGCATAGAGAATAGCAGGACCATAGTAACCAACATCATCGGCATAATTCTCTATGATGGATAGCTTAGCATTGACAAACGCATCTCCCAAAACGTTCACTTGGTCCTCAAATATATTTCGGGTCATCTCTTCAATAAAGGCTATATTACCTCTTGCAGTTCCACAGCGATTAGTGGCAATTTCAGCAATGGCTCCCTTGTTCTGGGCGAGCACCCATTTTTCAGCAAAGCACTCCCCATACACGGAGGAGTCAAAATAGCCTTCCGTTCACCCATAGGCCAAGATAATGGGATATCGTCCCTGATTGTTCAGCACCGCGAAGTCCCCATCGTCAAACACGACACCACTACCATCAGTAAAGCTTCCGCGCCAACATGTATATTCCAGCCCGCTGTGAACGATGGCGTAAACCATACGACTTCCACCATTGATGCCGTCGATAATGGTCTGTCGGCATTGTGCCAGTGTGATGTCTGTTCCGTACGCTTCGATCACATCAAATCCGGCAGGAGCGATGAAGCTGTCTACCAACTCTGGACTGACCATCGGGACCCAATCATTGACCATAAGCACAGGTTGCTCATTTTGCGGCGCTGTCTCGAAGTCTACTATCTTTTTCACGAAAGTCTCTGCTTCCTTCATAGATTTGACCGGTAACCGCCCGACCCTCATTTCGGGAATATAGTCATCCCCTTCGAGGCATCCATACCAACCATCGCTGCAATGGGAGTCTGTCTCACAACAATAGTAGTCATAGAATTGATAGAAACGCTTCGACGGCACCAGATCCCTTTCCCCGCCGTCTTCGCTGGCATCACCCACAAGGAGGAGGTACATAGGCGTCGGATCCCAAGCGTCGTAGGTATGCTGAGTGAAATTCTTAATGGCATCTGCACGTGGCTTGCCTTCATTTTGAAAAGTTTGATAAATCAAACTAACCTCAGCGATACGCACCAGAAGGCCCTGACCTGAGCGGAGATCAGCCAGAGAACCGAGAGCTTCTGTGAAATTCTCATGGGTTATCACCAAGTAATCAGCACCATTGTTCAACAGACCTTCAGGAGTGGTGATCAGGTAATCATTCAGCGTCCCGGCAAAAACATCGGCAATTAGGCCGAGAGCGAACCCTGCTGAAAACACCGTGAAAAGAACACGCATAATCCAACATCTCCTCTTATGTTGAGCTCTATGTCACATTCTAACTCCCAGCCAGACACTCCATCTTCAGTTTAGAATCGTTTGTATCAAAGCTACAACATCCAAAACATTAATAATCTCATCCCCGTTGAAATCTGCCGCCCAGAGTTGATCGGGCGTTGGGTCAAGAAGACCAAGGATGATGTTC
>JBHIER010000488.1:0-2733 GCA_046760705.1 bacterium | reverse complement strand
CCGAAAGCTCAAAGCATTCGTGGAGAATTGAAAGAGACCGAAGACATAGAAGGTGTCGGTTAATTGGTTAATTCAGTGAATTGAGTCAACTAGGTTAATTCGGCTAAGGGTAGGTTGAAACCCCTCAAACGAACGGAGGGGGCTGATGAGACATGGATGGTCGAAATGGCGTGTCGGCGTTCTGAACTAATCAGAACGTACTAAATAGTGTTACATGATTCTGAAATTTATGCTATACTTACTACATGAAGAGATTGTCCCTTGATCACCCCGATTTGATTCGCGGGCAGTTGCTAGACCTTGCCCGGAAAACCCCGGGAGCCTGGATCGGAATAAAGATCGCGGCTCTGTTGCTGGTAATGGAGGGTCAGCGTCCGGGGTGGATAACTCAAGTACTGGGTCTGACCCGCATGAGCTTGAATCGATGGGTGCGTGGGGTGAACCAAAAAGGTATCGGGTTTCTTCGACCGAACCCTCGGCCTGGCCGTCCTGGACAGCTGACCGAGGCGATTGCACGGGAGCTGGACGATCATCTAGAGAGAAGTCCTCGGGAGTTTGGCTGGTCTCGTGTTGGGTGGGATGGCCCAACGTTGGTTGTCCATTTGAAGAAATACTTTGGGATAAATCTGAAGGTTCGCCAGGCTCAGAAGTGGATGCATCGGTTGGGGTATCGGATGAAGCGTGCCAGTTATTCTTACCTTCAGGCCCGCTCCGAAGATGCCAGGAGGTTTCATCGGTCGTTAAAAAAAACTCCGAAACCTTAAGCCCCAAGAGACTATTGTCTTTCAGGACGAGACAGGTTTTAGCCTCCATCCTCGACTGGGCCGAGGATGGGCAAAACGGGGAAAACCCTTTAAGGTGCCCACAACAAGCCAACATCGCAAACGTCTGAATCTTTCTGGCTGGGTCGCCCCGCTTTTGGGCCGACGGGGGATGATTCGGACTGCCAAAGGGGATCGTCAGAGCTTTCTTGATGTTCTCAGACATATACGCCATCGACTCAAAGGCTTTAAAATCTGGATCTATGTCGATCGAGCGCCATGGCACAAGGGGGAAGAGATCCAGCAGTACTTCACATCTCATCGGGAACTTCGCCTCGTGTATCTGCCTCCCTATCAGCCTGCTCTCAACATGCAGGAAAGGGTTTGGCGCCAAATGCGCTATGAGGCGACCACCAACCGCTGGTTCGAAGATCTGGAGCTCATTTGGGAAGAGGTCCAATTCAATTTCCGTCGATGGTCACCAAAGAAGATAAAACAATTATGTAACCTTATATAATGCGTCTCTATTAGTTTCTGCTTAGAATTTACGACTCCAATCCGTTCTAATAGATCCACGGAAGACGGCTGGTCCGGCTTTATGACCGGCGGCAAAAAAGGAGAACGACGCAACACGGCGAGGGGCCAAGCCCGTGCAAAGGGATCGCGTTCCCTATATAAGAATGGCAAACACCATGTGGCTGTGGGAATTCTGATGATGGTGGTTTCGAAAGAGAAGCAATTCTCAGCCAGGGGGGTCCTGGGTGAATGGGGCTATGAGATTTAGAAGGGAGTTGGGATTGTTCCGAGGCTGTCAGAGATGAACGATAGGGGTACGGAGATGAAGGTAGAGTTTGTCGATTTGAAGGCGCAGTATGATTCGATCAGAGAGGAGATAGACAGAGCAATCGCGGCCGTGATAAAAGATGCCGCATTCATCGGGGGTAGGTATCTCGAGTCTTTCGAGGAGAACTTCGCTAGGTATCTCGGTGTCAAACACTGTATTGGCGTTGGGAATGGCACGGATGCACTTCTTATTGCTCTCAAGGCCCTGGGTGTGTCTTCCGCCGATGAGGTCATGACAGCCGCAAACAGTTTTATCGCCACCTCCGAAGCGATAACAATGACAGGGGCAGGAGTCGTCTTTGTGGACATCGACCCGGCCACCTACAACATGGATCCCGAAAAAGTGAGCGAGTTTCTTGAGAAAAGGTGTTATCACACTCGATCAACCGATTACCCGATTGACAAATTGACCGATCGCCCTGTCAGGGCGATTATTCCGGTCCATCTCTACGGGCAGCCCGCCGATATGGATGCGATCATGAAAGTTGCAAGAGAACATAACCTCTATGTGGTCGAAGATGCCGCTCAGGCTCATGGAGCCAGTTACAAGGGGCGAAGCGTTGGTACCATTGGAGACTGCGGTTGCTTCAGCTTCTATCCTGGGAAGAATCTGGGGGCTTACGGCGACGGGGGAGCCATAGTAACGGATAACGACGAGTTAGCACGGAAGATGAGGATGTTTGCCAATCATGGGAGAATAGAAAAATACGACCACGAGTTCGAAGGCATGAACAGCCGTCTGGACGGACTTCAGGCCGCGATACTCGACGTCAAACTCGGGCATCTCGATAAATGGAATGAACGGAGAAGAACTATAGCCGGAATGTACGATGAAGCACTCCGAGAGAAGATGGTGACCCCCGGCGTGTTGTCCGGCGTGAAACATGTATACCATCTTTACGTGGTCAGGCTAAAGGAGAGGGACAGGATCAAGAAGATGCTTGCGGCCAAAGGGGTCTCAACGGGGATTCACTATCCGGTTCCTCTTCCTTTCCTCAAGGCATACGGCTATCTAGGCACCAACCCTTCGGATTTTCCCGTGGCATACGCGTTCAAGAATGAAATACTGAGCCTTCCCATCCACGGGAGCATGGCTGACGGAGAGGTCGAATATGTCATCGAGCAAGTG
>JBHIER010000487.1:0-2737 GCA_046760705.1 bacterium | reverse complement strand
TCCGGTAGGTGACGGGGATGGGAGACTCGGTCGGGACAAGCCGAGCCTTCTGGCCGGCCTGGCCCACGGCCGGGAAGGCTTGTACTGGTATTATTTTGTGGATGCTCGATACCTCTACCACGTCGAGGATGATGACACCAAGCCTGGGGATCGGCTCCACCTGGACGTTGCCTATGGCCTGCGCCCAGAGCTCCGTGGATTGGAAGAGACGGACATCGTCTTCTTCTTTGAGTTGAATTACCTTCATGAGCGAAAGGCCAAGATTAACGGGCACTCTAATGCCAATTCAGGCGGCGATTTTCTCTTCTTTTCCCCAGAGGTTCTGATTTCTCCAACTAACCGAATCATGCTGCGGGGCGGCGTGCAGGTTCCGGTTGTTCAATCATTAAACGGCCGGCAGGACCCAAAGGACATTGTCCTGAAGGTCGCAGTGGAGTTTCGCTTTTAACCCGACTTAATCTCAAAGGAGGTCTGATTGCCATGACAATGAGAGCTTTTCTGGTGTTGACCATGATGACAATCTGGTTCGTCTCATCGGCGGTAGATGCCAAGGTCATCAGCCCGTCTGCGGAGAAAGGGGAGAATAAGGTCTACATACGGGCCGATGGCCTCGCCTGCTACTTTTGTGCCTACGGCATGGAACGCTTCTTCAAAAAGTCAGGGCGGATTGCCTGGTACGACATGAATATGAAAGAAGGCGTAGTTGAGGTAGGGTTCATTAAGGGCAAGCCGATTCTGGACCTCACGACGATCAATCAGTATGTTTACGATGCTGGCTTTTCGCCCAGAGAGGTTAGGGCCGAATTTGTGGGGCGGCTTACCGAGGGTCCAGACGGATCGTATCGTTTTGAGGTGACCGAGACAGCTCAGAGCTTCCCAGTGGAGGCCAATGCGGTCGTGATGGAATTGCGAGAGACCATCAATCAGGAAATGACGTTGATTGCCCGTGCGAAGGAGGATTCCACCGCCCCTATGCGGCTGGTGCCTGAGAAAATTCTGCCCAAGAGCTCTGATCGATGAACAGGTCCGCTTTCCGAACCGCAAGATTCATTACTATTCTTGTTTCCCTAATCGTGGGTCTTTCAACCTTTGCCCTGGAGGCTGGGTCAAATGGTTCAGAGGGCTTCGCGCTAATGGCAGCATGGGGAACGACCGGACAGGGGCCCGGTCAATTTCGAGAGCCCATGGGGCTTGCGTTTGATCCGCGGGGAAATCTATACGTGGCCGATACGCGCAATGCACGGATTCAGAAGCTCGGGCCGGATGGGGATTTTCTCCTCGCCTGGGGTCAGCCTGGCGAGGGGCCTGGTGAATTCTCCAAACCTGTGGATGTCGTCGTCGACGGAGAAGGCCATGTCTACGTGAGCGACTATGACTTGGACCGGATCCAAATCTTTACCTCCGATGGTGAATATCTAAAGCAATGGGGTCAGAGTGGCAAGGCCCCCGCCCACTTTACTGTCGCCGCAGGGCTGGGGATAGACCGAAACCGGAGGCGGATCTATCTGGCCGAGTTTTACAACAAGCGAGTAGAGGCCTACGGCCTCGATGGAACGCTCTTGTTTCAAGTTGGCCGGCCGGGCCGGGTATGGGGTGGGGGCCTCAACTATCCGACTGATGTGACAGTCGATGGCGGAGGTTACATCTATGTGGCTGATGCGTATAACAATCGTGTTCAGAAATTTTCCCCAGAGGGGAAATATCTGGATAAGTGGGGTGGGGTTTTCGGTTGGGGTATCCCGGCCGCCTGGAAGGGATGGTTTCGGGTGCCATCTGGGATCGCTGTCGATCAAGCCGGCCGGATCTTTGTGGCGGACAGTGCCAATCACCGGATCGTGGTTCTGACGCAGAATGGATCGGTGCTCGGCCAGTGGAAGCTCGATATGCCAACGGAGCTTTTCTCGCCCAACCGCATTGCCGCAAGCCCGAATGGCCGGATCTTCGCTACAGATACCGCACATGACCGAATCCTGATATTCAGGTTCGACAGGCAGTAATCAAAACGGAGACACTTCATTTGACCCTTATTTTACAGAGGTTTGTGGGCGTATAATTACATCTTACCCGGGATGCGTCAGACTGAACACGTTCAAAAATCGCTCAGCGCAATTTTTTCATGGCCCTGATCGGACCATAATACCCAACCACTGGCTCCATTGTCTGGTCGTTATCGGTGAAAAGCGCGATGGCTTTCGGATTCTTTTCGGGATATTCGCCATAGACCCGTTTGTAATCTTCGTAGAGGTTTCGTCTTTCGGTAATCCAGCGTCCCCTTTTTTCCTCACCTGCTTCCAAGACAAAGTAGGGATGGTGGGGTCTCATGACGATTTGCCCGGGCCAATGGTTTGCACCCGTCCAAACGTACGCTATCGATCTTGTCTTCCAGGGTAGCCATGGGCGAGAAAAAATAACAAACACCCCGAGGGCCATATCTTCTTTTTCTTTTATTTTCAGGTCGGCTGTTTTGTGAACCGTCTCTAATTTCCATTCCCATTCCAGCCAGGGATACTCGCTTAAGGGGTATGTGATTTTTTTGTACAATCCCGAAGAAGACTGTTGCCCCACCGCTTGAATTGCTGGTTTACCGTCTTCGCTCACCAGCACATATCTGGTTTCCTTGACAAATTTATGATGCGTCCACTCCTGATCTAAAGGTTGATTGAGCCGGGTTAGGAATAAGACGTGCTCACTTCCGGCATAACTCTCCCGATGGGCGGCAAAGAATACAGCTACCGTA
>JBHIER010000486.1:0-2743 GCA_046760705.1 bacterium | reverse complement strand
GAGCTGGCGGTCACTTGTAAAACCGAATGCCATCTATACTCAAGCGAAATGGGCCTGGCATAAATCCCATGGCAAAAACAGTAATACCCTTCACTTTACCACCATCCCACGGTACGGGCTGGCCGAATCCTATCTGAGCAAGCTCAGAAAAGGGGATTTTCACCAGAGTCCAATCTTCGGTAGTGGAAAAGACCCGGCCGTAATCGTCATAATCCCTGACAGCCTCGGTCATCAGCACCATCCGATACTGCTTCCCGTCGCCTTTGACGTAAAATTGGATCCCAGTGTATTGACTGACGTCCACCAGGGTGATGAAATCTGACCGGAAGGGAGCACCAATTCCAGCGAAGGCGGCAAAACCGAGCTTTGGGGAGATCTGGCCACTCATTCGGACGGCCCCTTTAGAGCCTTCAGCCCCTCCGCCAACAATTTCCAACTGAGCGGATGAACCGCCTCCTGTGACCTGATCGCTGATACTGAACCATTCGGTCTCCCAATTTGAAATGGGATCCCCGTCCTCAAAGTCGTCAAAGACCGAAGGTAATTCCTCGGATGAAATGGGCGGCCTCGGAGGAGGATTGATCCTCAGCCTCAGAGAATCGAGATCGAGTATCCGGCCATTCTTAATGACCACGGTAATATTTTTGGTACAGGATATATCCTTTAGAGGATTGCCCTCGATCACCACCACGTCGGCCAGTTTCCCCGTCTCCACAGTCCCCAGGCTGTCCTCTATTCCCAGATATTGTGAGGCTGTGTTGGTGCCAGCCACCAGTGCTTGCATGGGAGTAAGTCCCGCATCCACCAACAACCGGAGCTCTCGGTGCACAGCCGGGCCATGAAAGACCAGAGAGTTCCCGGCATCGGTACCCAGGGCGATCTTCACACCGGCGTCCGCGCAGTCTTTCACATTTCGCTTTGCCAGTCCCAATGCTTTTTTATAACGCTCCACCCGCTCCGGCTCTGCGGCGGCGCGTTTCACCCGGCTCCCTTCGGCAGTAATACTTTCCAGCACCAGTTTTGAGACCGATCTTCGAAGCCACGGGTCAGCCACGATCTCCGGCTCTGTGGAGAAGCGAAAGCCCGCCTCGAATACCGAGAGGGTCGGTGCCCAAAACACTCCCTTCTCGGCCATGATTTCAGGAAGATCATCGGCGGGTAGAATTTCCCCCTTGCAGAGCATGTGCTCCAGCCCGTCTGCACCGGCTAAAACAGCATCACGGGCATCGGTAAGCTCGGCGATATGAACGAGGACTTTGAGGCTATGTCGGTGTGCTTCATCGATGATGGCCTCTAGGCACGGCGAAGAGAGCTTGGGCAGTCCCAGGCTGGTGGAATCGTAGACAGCCTTGATGGCGTCGACTCCCAAAGGTACAAGCTCCCGGACGAGCTGCCGGGCGCTGTCCGGGCCGCTCACCTGCCGCGTCGCTGCTTCCAAAAGCGGAGGAAAAGCTTTGAAAATCTCGGTGGGGTGACCGCCTGGTGCGGTGAAGCATGGACCCACGGCAAAAATCCTGGGGCTGGTCAACCGCCCTTTTCGTTCCTGCTCCCGGAACTTCAGAATCATACCCGTATCATCGCCCACACTGCGAATGGTGGTGACACCGCAGAGCAAATAGCCAAGCAGATTCTTCTGGAATTGATCGGGAGTAAATTCGGCCGAAGAGACGCAGCCCCCCGGACTACCGCCCACATGAACGTGGACGTCGATCAATCCCGGGATGATGGTCTTCCCCTCAGTGCGTATGACCTTAGCCTCGGCTGGATACTTTATATCTCCCTTTCTGGAAACAGCTTTGATTTTATTGTCTTCAATTATTATTACCGCATCCGAGACGGGATCGCTCCCAGTGCCGTCTATGAGTCTTCCTCCGAGGATGACGATGGGTGTTTTCTCTCCCTCACCAGGGCAATCTTTCCTTTTTTGAGCCAGCTCCGGCATGAGTTGATGGGTTACCCAACCGTTATTGGGGTTTACCTCCAGTGCTTGTTCGAAGCTTGTTTCGGCCTCATCGCAGTTTTCAAGATCCATCTGGACTACCCCCAGCCAGGCCCAGGCCTCGCTGTGGCCCCAGTCCGGGGAGAGAGAATCGGCCAGCTCGCAGGTTTCAAATAGCTCGATGGCTTTGGTCAAATCTTTGATGGCCTCATCCTTACCTCCACCAAAAAGTTTGGGCGTAAAATTGGCCGATATACCCTTGATCAGCCAGACACGGGGATTTTCCGGTTCAATTCGTCGGGCCGCCTCTATCTCGATGCCTGCCTTGGGCCCGAGTGTGTTGGACAGCTCCGGCTTTATGCCGATCTTGTTGCCGTACAGGGCTGAGAGGAGGGCACGGGACTCGGCCCAGTCGTTCTTCAATCTTATCGACTCTTTGAGGTGTTCGATGGCTTCGTCGATGTAGTACCCCGTGTTCTTCTTGTTTTCTCCGGCCATGTAAAAGATTGCCAGGCGATAGTCGGCATAGGCCAGATAGTAATGTATTAGATGGGGTTCAATGTTGAGATTGAGCACCCTCTGGAAGAGAAAGCGCCCTTGCAACAGATCCTCTTCACTCCATCTGTCCAGACCCTGCTGGATCAGTTGCGTGCCCTCGGCGACCATGGCTTCGAACTCACCTCCCAGAGCTATGTTCACCGTCAAACATAGCATAACCGTCAAAATAAGATGGAAACGCAGCCGCATGAGTACCTCCTTTCGTCTCTCACTCCCACAGGAAGGTTTTGGCGGAGACGATGACTC
>JBHIER010000485.1:0-2750 GCA_046760705.1 bacterium | reverse complement strand
AGCAACGAGAACTACGTTGAGATTCTCAAAGGAGTTCAGGAGGGGGATTCGGTCATAACATCTGGCCATTATACCTTGACCCACGATGCGCCGGTGCGGGTGGTGCAAGGGAAAACAGTGGGTGAAAAACCTTAATATCTATTCTAATTCTATGGGGAAATAAAACTCGACAAGGAGTCTATTTGATGGATATTGATCATATTAGATACATGACCAGGAAAAAGGAGGAGGTAATTCTATGAAGTGCTTTCGATGTGGCACGAAAGGGTTCCAAATGTTTTGGAACATTACGAGAGGTGGATCCAAGATAAGGAGCTGGTAGTTTTCAAAAACGTTTCTGTAGAGGAATGTCCTGAATGTGGAGAGGTTTACTTCTCCGCCGATGTCTTGGATGCTATGGATGGCATTATCCAGAAAAAAGCTCAACCAGAGGAGGAGATTAAAGTTCCCGCTTATCCATTAGAAGACGTCTAAATATAGGCTTTCGGCAATAGCTTTGTAAAAAAAGACCGTGGGCTGGATCAGTGAAAGCCGGTCTATATTACTATAGTTACTATAGATGAACTAACCATTTTTCATTGAATCTTAGGAGAATGAAAAACTGTCAGCCCTGCAGACTGCAAAAAAGGGTTCTCATCCCTACATTGAGCAAGTGGAAGGGATTTGTGGGGGTGAGCCAAAGATTGTGGGAAGCAGAATCACTGTGGCCTTAATTGCTGATCTACACAATAAATGCACATCAGTGGACGATATTGTGGCAAGATATCCCCATTTGAACTATGCCCAGATTTATGATGCTCTTTCTTACTACTACGAAAATAAAGAGGAGATAGACCGCTATATTCGGGAGAATACCGAAGAGTCCATCCGCAAGAAATATAAGGGAGCCCCTTGGCTGCGTTAGAGTTATATTTGGATGAGAATATTGGCCCGATGTGAATTTTAGAGAATTGATTGAATTGACCTCAAATTTGCTTCAAAGTGCAGAAAGCGAAGACTTGATGGATGCGGTTGTTTGGCTTCAGGGGTTCAAGCGATGATCGTAATGGTCTGCACCTCCGAAAGGTATTTTCCTAAAAGAGACAGGTTGAGCAAGAAGTGGGTTTGTGATGAGAAATCTCCCAATTCAGATTTTTTCGGTGACATCAATTCTGGCCGTGATCTTTATAAGTTGCTCCAAAGAGCCAGGATGGGGCGGTGAAATTGAGACCGTCAACGGGATCAGAGTAATCCACAATCCGGCCCAGGGTTTGTGGGACGGCCATCCAACTAAAGAGATAATTTTCACCGAAGAGATCTCTCTGGGAAAGTTGGAGGGTGAAGATTGGGAGTTGTTCTATCAGGCCAGGGACGTGGAGGTGGATTCGGACGGAAACATTTACATTCTTGACTCCGGAAACTGCCGCTGGGATGATCTATTTTCCCACTCCCTTTCCGTATGAGATCTGGAAATACGACACCCGGGGCAATCTTTTGATGAAGATTATCAAAGAAGACCACCATCTGGAACCACCAAACATAGAAATTAGAGGTTCCTGCGTTCCTATGAAAACCCGGTTGATGGCCCTCTGGTGTGCGTCGATGCTGTGGGGAAAATGTATTTTTGGCAATGGAACCCCTTTCCAAAATTGACGAGATATTCGATCTCTTTCAAAGATCTATAAGCTTTCCATCTCTTAAAGGAAAATCATGCCTCTCTCCGACATATCCATCCGCCGCCCCACCGCGGTGGCCATGTTCTTTCTGGCAGTCGTTCTCATCGGTGCGATCTCCTTCAGCCGATTGAGTGTCGACCTTCTGCCCGATCTCAGCTTCCCTAAACTGACTGTCTGGACAACTTACAAAGATGTCGCCCCGGAGGAGATAGAGACCATCATCACCCAGCCCATAGAGCAGGTGGTGAGCACAGTGAGCAATGTCAAGAGGGTCAGCTCCATCTCCAGAGAAGGCGTATCTGTGGTGACCATTGAGTTTGTCTGGGGTACGGACATGAATTACGCCACCCTAAATGTGCGAGAGAAGCTGGATCAATTGAGATGGGTGCTGCCCAGAGAAGCTGGCCGACCGACCATAGTCAGAATCGACCCCTCAAGCCAACCGATCATGTCCCTTTCGGTCTCCGGTACCTCCGATCTGGTGCAATTGAAGGAGGCCGCCAGGGCCGTCATTAAACGCCGCCTGGAGCAGATCAAGGGCGTAGCTCTGGCCCAGGTCACCGGGGGCCTGGAGCGGGAGATTCAGATCGAGCTCGATGAGACACTCCTGGAGACCTATCATCTGACTATCGAGCAGATCGCCCGAAGTCTGGCCGAGACAAACTACAACCTGCCTGGAGGGAGCATCAAAAAGGGCAGATACCGCTACTCTTTGAGAACACTGGGCGAGTTTCAGCAGGTCGACGAAATAGGTGAGATCGTGGTGGGCCGAACCGAGGGGGGCGGATTGATCTATTTGAAGGATATCGCCGAAGTCCGGGACCACTTCAAGGAACGGGAACAGATCACCCGCTACAACGGCCACGAAAGCATTGGCTTAATTATCCACAAGGAGTCGGGAAGCAACACCGTGGCCGTCTCTGAGAGGGTCCGTGGCGTCATGGCCCAGTTGGCGGCCGAATACCCGGACATCAAAATAGCTGTGGCCTTCGATCAGGCCGATTTTATCACTGGCTCCATCAGCAATGTCATCCAAGCCATCGTCTTCGGTGGCATCCTGGCCTTTCTGGTTCTCTTTCTTTTTCTGCACGATGT
>JBHIER010000484.1:0-2756 GCA_046760705.1 bacterium | reverse complement strand
GAATATGTCCGGCCTCTCCGAAACTCTTTCAGCAAGGAGAGAATCTGCTCGGTGCTCCGGCCGCGATCGGCCACCAACTCTTCAACTCTGGAGACCGCTTTGGCAAACCGGTCGGGGCTGTAAGGTTTGAGCAGATAATCGACAGCATTGACCTCAAAAGCGCGGATGGCGTATTCGTCATAGGCAGTGGAAAAAACCACCGCCGGGATGTGATCCAGGTGCTCGAGAACTTCAAAGCCATTAAGCTCCGGCATCTGGATGTCGAGGAAGATCAGATCGGGTTTTTCTCTTTCGATCAATAAAACGGCGTCTCGGCCGTTGTCGCACTCAGCCACGACCTTAATAGCAGGATAGTCGACCAAGAACTTCTTGATCACATCGCGCGCCAACTCTTCATCATCAACAATAATGGCTCTAATCATTTTAGTGCTTCGGATAAAAGTTGATTGCAGCTACCCTCTTTTCTCCCCCGAATCCTTCGGATGAACTCCGCTCACTGGTGCCTCGGACTTTAGTCCGAACTCACCGCTGAGGATCGGACCGGGAGCCCCGATCCTTAATCGCTCGCCTCTTCACTCATAACCCACAACTCAAAACTCACTACCCCCCACAACATGTCGCTCAAGCAGTTTTTTTAGCAATGCCGGGGCAATTCGGAAGTTGGTTCTTCGCAACCGCGCAACTGCTTGCGGCAAATCTACTATCTTACCCGTGGCTGCTTCGTCCAATACTCCTACAAGTCCTGTCAGACGTAGGCCTCGTGCTTGGGCCGCTTCTCTGGCCTGCCCCTCATCAAGTAGGACAATGTCTGCAGGTGCTTGCTCAGCCAATAGAATTGCTTCACGTTCCCCGGCATGTAGATGCGCCAGCGCCTCGTCAGGCCGAATTTGAACTGGATGCACTTTCAAGCAATCTGGTCGTTTCTCCATCATTTCCCGAACTGCTCGCGGTGCACCGGAAACAGTAAGGTCCCATTCTCATTGCTCACCCCTTTCAATTTTTGGCGTGATGGCACCATAGAAAACATAAGACTAGCATCCATGGTTATAAAGTTCAAACAATGCTTTCAAACTCAGCTACAGGTACTGTGATCTGAGCTCTTATTTGTTGCTTGTTTTCGGCGATGTCTCGCATCCTCTTTCCCACCTCGGCGCGGTGACATCGTTCGCGGCAAACGTTGCAAACATAAGCAGGAACGTTATCGATAATCACAAACTTTTCTCTGTGTCGGTAAATCTCACGAACGTGTTTTAGTTCGAGCTTTCCCGTATCACAAAAGTCGCAACGTTCTCCCTCTAAATTCTTTCGTGCCATGGTATCGTAAAATTATAAAATTAATTTCATTCTGTCAGGTAATAAATCACTCTGACTTCAGGAAGCCTTTTGCGGAAACTTCAGTTGAACAGAAAGCCCTCTGGGTTCAATGTTTCGGATACTCATCTGGAACTGGTCGCCGTAGATGCGTTCCAGCCTCTTCTGTGTATTGGCCAGACCCAATCCTCTGTCAAAAACTCTTTCCAATTCCCGTGGGGGTATCCCACGCCCGCTGTCCCGGACTTCGAAAGAAAGGGTCGTATCTTCACAACAGCCGCAGATGTGAACCCTGCCGCCTTCGGCTCTTTTGGCAATGCCGTGGACGATGGCGTTTTCGACCAAGGGCTGCAAAAACATGCTCGGCACCTGCTGTTGGAGAACTTCGTGATCTACATCGATTCGTACATTCAGCCGGTCACCCAACCGGACCTTCTCAATCTCGATGTAGGTTCTGATAAATTGCAATTCGAGCTCAAAGGGGATGAAATGTTGATTGAAGCCATCAAGAGTATACCGTAGGATGTCGGAAAGTTTGGTCAGCATCTCCTTTGCGCCGGAGGGATTTTTGTCTATGAGGGCGTAAATGGAATTGAGGGTGTTGAAGAAAAAATGGGGGTTGATCTGAGATTTTAGAGCTTTTAGCTCGACCTCCTTGGTGAGATACAATAGCTCAGCCTCGCGCAGTTCCTTCTCCCGAAAATGTCTGTAATAGATGATGGTATAAAATACACCGGCTATGAGAAGATAGGTGATCATGCCAAAGAGAAATTGCCACCCGACTATCTCTCTCATATTGATAATTCTAAATATCTCCTCTTCTACGTGTAAATACCACAGCCCGTAAGTCAAAAACATCCAGAGCGCTGAACATAACATGGAAAGTATAAAGTGAATGAACACAAAGATTGGAACCGGCAGACGACCGTACGGGATTTGGCGACAGACAAACCAGATACCCACACTGAGCAAGGCGAATATGTAGTAGTTTTCGGCCGAAGTGAGAAAGGCCACTCCCCAGGGCACTCCCACCTGAAATTTAAAGAAGATGGCGTAGAAGATGACCCACAAGGTCCACAGAATAAATCCGTAGAGGATAAATTTTGCCCGCCCAGTGGCTTTCTTTTTCGGAGTTGTGGATTTCATGGTTTAAACCCAAATTATGCGCCACAGAGTCACAGAGGACAAATTGGATATTGGGATGTTGGAGTGGTGGATCGCGTTGGAATCTGAATCTGGAGGACCTACTGACCCCAACACTGCAATACTCCACTACTCCATGACTCCATATTTCAAAACTCTGAGCCTCTGTGGCTAATGCATATTCTCGGTTAAATTTATCACAATTTATCGTCAGATTCAAGGGGTTTTTTGTGGTGGTGCGGGTAGGGAGCTGGCGGTCACTTGTAAAACCGAATGCCATCTATACTCAAGCGAAATGGGCC
>JBHIER010000483.1:0-2759 GCA_046760705.1 bacterium | reverse complement strand
TCGGCTATATTTTTGACTTTAACGGTATCCTCGCCTACTGCACCGGGGATATGAATGTGGGTCTTGACAACTACATTCATAAGATGACGCGAGTAAAGGGGCTCAGGCCAGACATTTTGCTGATCTGCATTAATCCCGGATTCGGTAATTTCGGCCCCTGGGAGGCGGCCAGATTCACTAAGTTTGTGGAGCCGAGAATGGTCATCCCTATGCACTACAACCTTATTGAAGAAAACACCGTGGATCCGCAGCTTTTTCTTAACGCCCTGGTTCAACAGCAGGTAGAGGCGATCCCGGTGGTCATGGGTTATGGAGGGAAGTACATTTATAGAAAAGGGTAAATAGTAGAAATATGACAATGAGTCATCCACACACACTCGGACAGAAAAGCGAGGTCTTTCTCGAAGGTACAAGTAATACCGCTGAATGTATCCGCGATAAGTGGA
This sequence comes from bacterium, assembly GCA_046760705.1. Taxonomy (GTDB): domain Bacteria; phylum JBHIER01; genus JBHIER01. The sequence continues at coordinate 2,313 of JBHIER010000483.1, read as the reverse complement.
GCCACTTATTTTCCCAGACCATTCGCCCTGGGGACAAGGTGCTTATCAAACCCAATTTTACTGGAGGGGGTGCTCCGGACAGAGGTATTAGCGTGCACCCACAGGTTGTAGAGGCAGCGGTGTCCTTAGCAACGGAGGTGGGTGCAGGGGAGATCACTATTGCGGAGGACGATGTCACTACTTCCCAGGGCATCCCTGTTTTTCAGGCTTTCAGCTTGGACACGATCGCACAAAAGTATGGCGCCAGGTTGGTGGATATGAAAACCGGTCGCTACCTTCCTGCCAAAATTGCCAACGATTTTATAGATGAAGATCTGCACATCTGCGAAGAGATCCTGCGTTGTGACAAACTCATTAGCCTCACTACCCTCAAAACACATCACCAAGCTGTAATTACTGTGGCCTTGAAAAACATGTATTCTAATATTCCGGGCCCTGTTCGGCAGAAATACCACCGTGCTGATCTGGAGAGGGCTATCGTAGCTATCAACCTGGTGCGCAAAGCCGACCTTTCCATCATTGACGGCGTTATCGCTGCTGAGGGTATGGGGCCCGGCGGTGCCATCCCCGTACGTATGGATCTGGCTTTGGCAGGAACTGACCCTGTGGCCATTGATGCGGTAGCGGCCAGACTGATGGGATTCGACCCTAAACGCACCCGAACGCTGGTGTTAGCGCAATTGACTGGATTAGGAGAAGCAGAAGCGGATAAAATTGAAGTGCGAGGCGAGTCCATAGAAGCTTGCGCTAAGATCTTTAGAGGGCCGTTAGATATCATGAGGGAGATCTATGCTGGATACATCGATATCTCTCATGATCTGCGCAATTCCGGCTATTCCGGTGTCATAGCTACCGGCTTGAGTTCACTGCGAGCCCAGTTTAAAAAATCCAAGGAAAGCTTCAAAGGACTGCAGATCGTTGCTGGGGATCATCCTGGATTGCATCGTCCCGATGATAAGACTATCTCCGTCGGTAACTGTGATTATGAATTTGACGATCACAGAAATTTTACAGGAAAAGGATTCTTCACTGTAGATGAATTTGCAAAATTTGTCCTGAACGTTCTTGAATGACATTGGAGTAGCGCCACTTGTGGCGCGATAGGATGAAACTAACCACTAAGAGGAGGGGAAATGCCAAAAGAAAAGATATCCTTGGCTGAGATGTGTAAGCGCTATAAAAAGCTTTACGGGGGCTCTATCTGCGATGTCTTAGATCAGATGAAGCTGCACAACCAGTGGTTGCACAAAGACATTAAGCCTCTGCGCTACGACATGGTGATTGCGGGACCAGCGGTTACTGCCAAGGCCATCCGCCGGCCGCACTGGGAAAATGTACCCCCCGGCCCCGACCTTATGGAGGCCATATATCCCCATTGCGTATTGGTTTGGGATCCTGGTAATGAGGATCTAAGTGGCCATATCGGAGGTATCACCTCTAATAGCATCAATGCTAGGGGTTGCCAAGGTGTGGTGGTAGATGGGGGTATTAGAGATTCCTATCAACACTTGCGCATCCCCAATTGGGGATGCTTTTGCCGTTATACCAGCCCTCTCGAACAAGGTTACCGCACAGTACTTGTAGAGGTTGAGAAACCCATTTGGATCAGCGGTTCTTTGACTTATGTAGTGCAGGTAAACCCAGGTGATTTTATCTTCGGCGATTCTGATGGTGTCATCGTTATCCCCAAGGATATTGCTTATGAGGTGTTGATAAAGGCCGAAGATATAGCGGCCCGTGAGCGAGAAGGAGTGGAGAAAATTCGTAGCGGCATTGACGCCCGCAAGGTGAAGGAGAAATATCACATTGGCTGAATCCGACAGGCACTGCAGAATTAAAACCTGTGGAGGACGAAGACGTGAAAATCACTGACATAAAGACGGCGGTCATCAAAGGCAATTTCGAATGGACACTTGTCCGGGTTTATACCGATGAGGGTATTACTGGTATTGGTGAGGCCTATTGGGGCGCAGGGGTAAAAGATATCATCCATTACCTAAAGGGCATGTTGGTGGGGCAAGATCCCTTGAACGTCGATTACCTTTTTCACCGCATGATGCGTGGCATGTCTGGGGCTGGCTCTATTGCCGGGGCAACTGTTACCGCCATCAGTGGAGTGGAAATTGCCCTTTGGGATGTGGTTGGCAAGGTGCTGAGTGCGCCGGTATATAATCTTTTAGGGGGCAAATTTCGAGACAAGATCGGGGTTTACGCCGACTGTGGTGGATCGATTGATCTCAAAGCCTGTGCAGATAAAGCTCAGAGAGTAAAAGCTATGGGTTACACCGCCATCAAATTCGATACTCATGTTCC
>JBHIER010000482.1:0-2768 GCA_046760705.1 bacterium | reverse complement strand
AGGGGTCTGTCCTTTTTCCGCCAGAAGGTCAGTTTTTGAATCCAATCGGCCACGGCCAGCCAGGGGCACACGGTGCACCAGACCTTTCCCAACAGGGTAATGGCAAAAACGATGGCCGTCCACCAGATGACCCAGATGACGATGGTGGCGCTGTTCATGCCCGCATATTGGTTGCCAAAGAGCCCAGCCGGGATGAGAACCAGACACATAAGAACCAATGGCAGCCTCAGATAAAACTGAAAAGGCCGCATTTTAACCAATCTGTTGATAAACCTGATCCTCAAGATATCGAATCTGGACCGGATGCCTCCGTACCACAGGAGGCCAACGATACCCAAAAGGATTGCTGTCACCACTGTCCCGGAGACCTTAGCTCCGGGATGGCCAACAGTCAAGGGAAACTGGGCTTCTAACTTCTCTCCCATAGGGCTGAAATGCAACCTCACAAAATACAGTCCCTCTTTTTCAAAAGCATGTCGGGTCCGGTATATATTGGGCTCATCGACGGCCCCTTTTTCAACGGACCGCTCGATCCGATCGGAACCCGAATGGATGAACAGAATAGTCACCCCCCCGGTGTAGGGCTCGTCCGTCTCGGCCTGCCTGATGTAAAAGATAAAATCGAAGACTTTCCCTGTTTCATCGGGAAAAACGTTGGCAAAGACACGGTAATTTCCCACCTCAGCGGTGGATTCAAAAAATTCGGATATCTCGAGGTCTTCCTGGGCGTTGAGGGGAAGAGCCAACGGAGAGGCTGACAGGACGAGCAGGGTAATTACGTGCAGAGACGTCTTCATAAGATAAATTCTTTTAGTATTGTCAATCAAATCTTTGTTTTTTTGCAAAAAATTTGAGTCAGCCTGTCATTGCGAGGCTTGTCCTGAACGAAGTGAAGGAACTGACGAAGCAATCTTTTGAATATTCTGCTTGAGTTTATGAGATTGCGTCTTCGCCGCGCTCCATTTTACATTGACTTGATTTTTATGTTAGCAATTCGTACCTTTTGCAACAACCGGATAAACTCTTTTTCACTAATGGCCTCAGTCAAGTGTTCAACCACGTTCCCTTTGAAATCGAGAAACATGAGCGACGAATGCTTCGGCACCGAAATTTTCGGAAACCGGCTGGTGAACATATCCTTGGTATTTAGACTTGCCCTCCGAATGCTGGTGTCCCCGATTTCCACCTCAAAGCAGGCGAAGAAAACACCCAACTTCTTCACTTTTTTAGACTTATCCAAAAGAGGATCGATCTTTTGAGAGAACTGGAATGTCGAGTCGGTCGAGTCATAAAAGTAGACCAGAGCCGGCATTTTATGCTCGCTCATAAATTTCAACGCATCGTCGTCGAGATGGAGCCAGGTTATTTCTTTGAGCTGGGCCGGTGATTTTAGCTTTCCGCTGGGGATGGGCGGATGGTGAACAGCAAAGGTTCGGCTCGGGTAGAGAAAAACCAAACTCAGAAATAAAAGAAAAAATCTCATTGAGGCGTCACCTCCCTAACCTGAGAAATATCTGGTGCATGCATTTCATAACACTTTGTATTTCATTTATCTCTGTGTCTCTGCGTCTCTGTGGCGAATAATCCAGGCTAAAACATATACATGATCATAAACATATACTGCCGGCCTAAATTGTGTGAGTCGACGATGTTAGCCGCGGCTCGGCTATAATAGGCCCGCTCATCGTCTAAAAGATTCTCCCCCACCAAAGAGAGCATGATCATCCGGTTTCCAGCGCCGAGAGGAATCATATAGGTTACGGTCGTCTCCAGCATGGTGTAGGGATCCAGATCCAATTTGGCCACAGAGAAAGGCTCCAGGGGCATGCCTAAGCGAAAATAGCTCGATTTGAAATCCCGCCAATGGCTGACAATACCGTAGATTTTCAACATTTTTGTGGGAGTCAAAGTCAACTGGGTAAAAATTTTGTGCCGGGGTGCATAGCTGGGGTTTAAAGAGGGTTCGCGACCCACATCGACCTTTTGATAGGTGTAGTGGATGAGAGATTTGAGCAAATCTCCACCCCGAAGATGGAGTTCCAGCTCTCCGCCGTAGAGCTTTCCTCTGGGGCTGTTCTCCCAGGTGTGGATATCGTAATTCGACCCGACCTCGGGCTTTTGTCTGAGACCGATGAACCGATCCAGCCGGCTGTAAAAGAGGCTGGCTTTGGCCCCAAAATTGTCGGAGAATCTGTATTCCCCACCCACATCGAAGGATCGGATTGTCTCCTCTCTCAGGTCTCTGTTGCCGCGATAGAGAACAGCGGCGATCTGCGCGGTCGTGTCAGCCGGGTCCCGGCCGGGGACCAGATACTGGTCGAGGTTCAACTCTGTCCACGTCGGGGCGCGAACTCCCGTGCTCCATCCGGCCCTTAAGGTGAGCCTCTCACTGGGGGAATAGGCCCCCAGAACCCTGGAACTGAGATTGCCACCCACGACTTCATGGTCATCGTAGCGGCCTCCCAGAATTAATGTGAGGCGACCGTCCCCAAAGCCAATCTGATCCTGAAGATACCCTGCCTGGGTGGAGATGTCTTTGTCCGTATTGGGAAGCAGAACGACTCGACGGTCTGTTCTATCAATCTGGTACTCTATACCTGCTGTCACCAGGTGATTCTTGTTGAGTTTAGCTGTTGTCTCCAGCCGCCCGAAAATTTTTTCGTTCACTTCTATCTCCTCTTCAGGATCGAAGGGAGGGTAGCTCAGCGGCGCGTTGCCCCGCCCCTCCGGGTTGTGACAGTTAGCACAGGTGTTGCCCTCCCGACGGC
>JBHIER010000481.1:0-2772 GCA_046760705.1 bacterium | reverse complement strand
GGTATGGATACGGGGACAAGCCCCTACACAATGATACGGGGACAAGCCCCTACACTACAGAATGAAGATTGTTGAGATCGAAAATGGGAGCATCGGATCGAAGCTCGGCCTCAAGGCAGGGGATGTGTTGCAGACAATCAACCACCGTCCTATCCGGGATCTCATCGACTATAAGTACTACACTAGCGATGAGTCTCTTATGTTTCAGATTCAGCGAGGGGAGAAGATGCTTGAAATCCGTATTGAGAAGCACCCGGACGAGGATTTGGGCCTCCGCCTGGAGAACATACCCTTCAACAGTTGCAAAAATAGCTGTATCTTCTGTTTCATCGACCAACTGCCTGCCGGTATGCGACCGCCCCTCTACTTTAAGGACGAGGACTACCGGCTCTCCTTTCTGCAGGGGACGTACATCACCCTGACCGGTATTTCAAAAGAGGATCTGGATCGCATCAGAGAGCAGAAGTTGAGTCCGCTCTACATCTCGGTTCATTCCACCGACCCGCAGCTCCGACGGAGGATGATTCGGAGCAGGGATGCCGGGGAGCTTATGGCGAGGATTGAGTACCTGGCCCAGGGAAAGATTGAACTGCACACCCAGGTCGTCCTCTGTCCGGGAATCAACGATGGGCCACATCTGGAGCGGACGGTCAGAGACCTGAGCAGGTTCTACCCGCAGGTCCGGTCTGTGGCCATCGTGCCGGTGGGATTGACGAGACATCGGCAGGGCCTCTATCCTCTCCGGGGTATCGATCCCCCCTACGCCCGCTCGATCATTGAGGACCTGCAGCCGTGGCAGGAGGATTTTCGCCGCATGTTTGGCGAAACTTTCCTCCACCTGGCCGACGAGTTCTACCTACTGGCCGGCATCGATCTTCCTGAAACACCATGGTACCACGATTCCCCCCAGATCGAGAACGGAGTGGGAATGGTCCGGCGGTTCCTGGACACCTGTTCTGACCGAAGGGGTGAACTGCCTCGAAAGGTCGATGTGCCCACAAAAGTGACCGTGGTCACCGGAAGGTTGGGCTGCAGACTCTTGGACGACGAAGTCCTCCCGGCCATGCCCAGGGTGGAAAACCTGCACGTCCGCACGGCTGCGGTGGAAAACCGATTCTTCGGCGAATCGGTCACCGTCTCCGGACTCTTGACCGGAGAGGACATCGTCAGAACCCTCAAGGATGTGAGAGAGAACGGGGTGGTGATGCTGCCCCCAAACTGCGTCAACGAAGACGGACTCCTGCTGGACGATATGACCGTGGACGAGCTGGAACGGAGACTCCGACGGCGTGTCGTCGTCGGATCTTACGACTTCATCGGGTCACTGCTGACCCTGATCGGTTCAGTCCGGGTCTGAGGTCAAGGCGATGGAACACAGACCGATTGTGACTATTGTCGGCCGGCCCAATGTGGGCAAATCGACGCTGTTCAACCGCATCTTGGGCAAGCGATTGGCCGTGGTGGACGATGTCTCAGGAATCACCAGGGACAGAAACTACGCCGTCGCAACCTGGAGCGGCCGCTCTTTTCTCCTGGTGGACACAGGGGGGTGGGTCCCGAGCACAGAGGAGAGGATAGAACAAGCCATCAAAAATCAGGTCGAACTGGCGGTGGAGGAGGCCGATCTTATCCTCTTCCTCGTCGACACTGATGCCGGTATCCTCGGTCTGGACACCGAGATCGCCTCCGTGCTTCGAAAGACACCCAAAAACGTCCTGCTGGTGGCCAACAAGGTCGACGACGGTCCGAAGGAAATATTAGTTCACCAGTTTCTGAAACTGGGTCTGGGAGATCCGGTCTCCGTTTCGGCCACGACAGGGAGAAATGTGGGCGATCTTCTCGATCACCTCCTCTCTCTCTTGCCCAGAGTGGGACCGTCGGAGGATTTGGACGATGCCATCAAGGTGGCCATTCTCGGGCGGCCCAATGTGGGCAAATCGTCTCTGGTGAATGCCATAGTGGGCGAGGAGAAGGTGATTGTGGACGAGACTCCGGGCACCACCCGTGATGCCATCGATACCCCCTTCGAACATAAGGGGCGGAAATATCTTCTCATCGATACGGCCGGCCTCAGGCGACGGGTGCGGATCGCCTCCAATATCGAGTACTATTCGACGCTCCGAACGTTGAGAAGCCTGGAGCGGTGCGACGTGGCGCTCATCATGGTGGACGCCATCGAGGGGATCACCCATCAGGACACCACCATCGCCGCCCAAGCCAAGGAGGCTCTCAAAGGGATGGTGCTTTTGATGAATAAATGGGATCTCATCGAGACCGGCGCTCAGGTTCCGGACGATTACGTCCGCTGGGTACACCAGCGACTGCCGTTCCTCAACTTCGTCCCTGTGCTCTTCACCTCCATGGTTACCGGGCTGCGGGTGAAGAAGACCCTGGAGGCTGTGGAGCGAGTGGCAGAGGAGAGGAAGCGGCGCATTTCGACCGGTCGGCTGAACGCCTGGATCGAAAAGATCCTGGCCACCAATCCGCCACGGGCAGCAAAAGGCGGTCGAGTTACCATTTACTATTGCACTCAGCAGAAGACAGAGCCGCCTACGTTCATCTTCTTCACCAATTCACCTCAACTGATCGGTGAGAATTACCGGCGCTTTCTGGAGCGTAAGCTGCGGGAGACGTTTGGCTTTGAAGGGACTCCGATCCAATTTGTTTTTCGCAAGCGGAAACGACGGCCCGGATAGCCACAAAATTACACAAAAGGTCACAAAATTTAGGTGTCATTCTGACGAAGGTCAGAATCTCTTGAGTTGGGAGGAG
>JBHIER010000480.1:0-2773 GCA_046760705.1 bacterium | reverse complement strand
GGAGGACGAGTACGAGGTGTGCGATGCCGATGGGGGCAGAAGGGCCCTGGAGGTCTTTTCAGAGATGCGGCCAGACCTTGTCTTCCTGGACAAGATCATGCCGGACATGGGCGGGATTGAAGTCCTGGAGAAGATGAAGCAGGCCTGCCCTCTGACACCGGTCGTAATCTTTACCGCCTATTCGAATTTGAGGGATGCCACCCAGGCCATTGAGAGGGGGGCCAGCGATTATATCCCGAAGCCTTTCAGGGTTAAGGAGATAAGAGACAGAACGGCCGAACTGTTGAGAAGTGGGAAAAGCGACTCTCTCGATGGGGAGAGTTTTCGTCAGAGATGGATGAGGAGGAAGAGGGATGTCCGGATGAAGTTTCTCGCGTCGGCCTTTGTGCCGACCTCATAGGCTCACATCGACACGAAAGGTCTTGAAGGATGCGCGTATTATTAGTGGATCCAGCCTCGCGCTATGGAATCGCCGAACCGTATGAACATCTGGGCCTTGGATATCTGTGTGCAGCATTGAGGGAGAGGGGACACGAGGCCGAGATTCTGAGTGGGCCACTGCAGAACTCCTCCCATCGCCGGATGGTGAGGAGGATAAGGAAGCATAACCCGGATTTATTGGGCTTCTCGGTGAAGGAGATCAATGCCCGAAAAACTCTCGGGGTCATCGAGGAGCTGCGCCATGCTGGACTGAGATCCCACATCACTCTGGGGGGCCATTTTCCGACCTTCAACCATACACGGATTCTCCGGGACTTCCCGGAGGTGGACTCGGTTGTGCGGGGAGATGGGGAGGACACCCTCGTGGAGCTGGTGGAGGCGCTGGCGGACGGAGGTTCGTTGTCCGCCGTCCGGGGTCTCACCTATCGGGATTGGTATCGCATCAAGGCCAACCGCCCCCGCCCTCTGATTGAGGATTTGGATCGTCTTCCCTTTCCCGCTCGTGATATGACTGAAGAGGTGGTTCAGCAGGGGGGAGCCATTGAAGTCTCGGCCTCCAGAGGGTGCTACGCCAACTGCTCCTTTTGCAGCATACGGTCATTCTACGGCCTCTCCCCTGGCCGAAAATGGCGGGCGCGGACACCGGAGAATGTTGTGGATGAGATAGAAGGGCTCGCCTCAAAGTTTCCTCATGTCCCTTTTAAGTTCGTTGATGATCAATTCGTCGGGCCCGGAGAGAAGGGGAGGAGATATGCCCACGACATCGCCTCGGAGATTTTGAAGAGGCGTCTTTCGGTACAGTTTATCTTCTCCTGTCGTGTTGATGCCATAGAGGAGGGTCTCTTCACCCATTTGAAAGAGGCCGGCCTGACAAAGGTCTTTTTGGGAGTCGAGTCGGGAACGCAGCAGGGTTTGGATCGGTTTAACAAGAGGACCACTGTTGAGCAGAACAGGAGGGCCCTGGAGATATTGAATAAGCTGGATCTTGATTATACCATTGCTTTCATATTCTTCGATCCGTACACAACCTTAGACGAGGTCAAGGGCAATCTGGAGTTCTTGTCTCAGATTCGACCCTACTGGCAGGGGAGGAAAGGGGTCCTCTCTGTGGAACCGTCGATCATTGTCCACAGAGGGACTCCGGTTGAGCAGACCTTGAGGAGAGAGAACCGGCTGAAGGGCAGCTATTTGGGCTATACATATAAGATAGAAGATCGCCGGGTCCAAGCCATTCGAGCGGTGGTCGACTTTCTTATGCGACGGGTCGCACCTGCCTACCACGATTTCAATATCAAAAGGAGGGCGATTGGAAAAAGTATGAAACAACTCTTCGATTCAATGGTCTCACCCTTGAAGGCAATCATCCGCAGTGACCGGTCCCTATCGGATCTTTCACAACAACCCAGTTCACCATAATTTTCACCTTTTGAAAGGAGGTGAAGGAAATGGCGAAGATTTTCCGTCTTTTGAGTCTGATTGCCGGAATCGTGTTGTCCTTAGGTTCGACATATAGATTCCCTCCACTTGTTTCTTCATGATAGCATGGCGGCCCGGCAATTCTGCATGAAAGGGACAGACTGAACAGTCTGATCTCCAAAAAGAGGCATAGTCTAAGAAATGGCTGTGCCTCTTTCTCTTGCTAAAAAACCTTGATTTTTGAGAGATTTAATGTTATTATTTCTGGAGAAAAAATAACAAAACAAAGGTGGCTGATGTGCAAAATCTAAAACATATATGTTTCTCTGTGCTTTTGAGTCTCAGCCTGCTGTGTTCCTGTTCATCACAGAGAACCCCTTCTGTGGTCCATTTTGGAATTTCCCACATTCCATCTTCGTTAGATCCGGCAGAGACAGAGGATTTCGTGGCAAGCAAAATTTTGGCCAACATTTTTGACACCCTCCTCAGATATGACGGTGAGAACCTCGAAACCCGGCCGGCCCTGGCTGAATCGCTCTCCATGAGTCCGGACGGAACTGTTTGGACTTTTTATCTTCGACGCAATATAGTATTTCATGATGGAACTCCTTTCAATGCTGAGGCAGTAAAAGTGTCCTTCGACAGGCAGATCAACCCCCAAAGTGGTTTCTATATAGGTGATAAAAATGTGTATGGGAATTCGACCTTAAGTATGATTGACCATACTGATATAGTTGACGAGTTCACAGTCCGTTTTTACTTGAAATATCCGTACGCCCCTTTCCATCACAATTTGGCCACCTGCTTCGGATCCTCCATCGTCAGCCCCACTGCTTTGAGAAAATATGGCTCCGAATTTGGTAGACACCCGGTGGGCACAGGCCCTTTTCGCTTCGACAGTTGGAAGGATGGGAAG
>JBHIER010000479.1:0-2782 GCA_046760705.1 bacterium | reverse complement strand
GACTACATCAATATCACCGTCGTAGTCCAGATCCCCGGCCCACTGTTGGTAGTCATCGGGTTCGACTTCCTGCACCACGATAGAGCTTATGATTTGCAAATCAAGAACATTTACAACCCCATCGTTGTTGAGATCGCCTTTCATACCAGCTCCGGCTTCCAAAAGGGCCCAGTACGCATTGATCCTGCCATAACCGAGTTCGTCGCATCTTCCATCGACGTAGTCATAGAGCTTTGGATGAACTTTTTCAGCCGATTGCTCTATTATGTCTCTGACCTCCCCGGCTCTGTCCTTAAGAGACGGATCATGAGACATGAACAGAGCAGCCAATCCAGCAACAAGAGGGGTCGAGAAAGAAGTGCCTGACCAATAACCGTAATCCAAATTATACCATGTAGTGCTCTTGGAGATAGTGGAAAAAAAATAAGGTTGTGGATCGGCAAGGTCTGGATATGGGGCGATGCCACCGTTTAGGATAAGCTGGTCGCCGCCCGGAGCAGCAACAGTCACCTCCCCTGGGAAATGACAGGAGTACTCGGATGGGAGCTCATCGTTGTGTAGTGTTGCTCCCACAGCTATAACATTTTCGTAACCGTTCTCATGGCCAGACAGTTCTCCATAGCTGGCAAACCTGGCGGGATATTTCACGTGGCCAGCTTCATTGCAGTCTCCTAGCACGTTGCCAACGGCTGCGGCAATGACAACATTGTTTTCCCAGGCTAGTGAGCAGGCACGTTCTACGTAGTCAAAGTAACCAAAGCCACCGCCGCTGATGTTAATCACATTCGCACCCTGTTCGATGGCATATATGATGCCATCATACACATAGCTTTGCCAGGTATCTGTGCCGAAGAGAATCTTTTCTATCAAAAGCTGACAATTCCAGCAAAGTCCCATAACCCCAATGCCGTTATTGCTCATAGCGGATATAATCCCCGCGATGAATGTTCCGTGACCCTCCTCATCAACTGGAGGGAAACCTGGCGGATCGACAAAGTTTTTCACCATCATCCTGCTTCGATCCAGGTCCGGGTGATCGAAGTGCCACTTGCCGATTTCATCCCGATAATAGGGAACACCAGAATCCAAAATGGCCACGATCACGCTGCCGTCTCCTGTCTCAATATCCCAGGCTTGGTAGGCATCGATGTCGGCATCCTCAGTTCCTCCGTACGGTGCAGTCTGGCCGGTGTTGTGGAGAGGCCATTGCAGTGGAAACCACTCGTCATACTCGTCCATGGAAACAAGGCCATTGGGCTCGGCGATCTCTATTCTGTGATCGGCATTAAAAGCCTCGATCACCTTAAAGAGGTCGACGGAACCGGCCACTTCTACTTTGCCTGTATTGAGTATATCCACATCTTTGATCAAAACGGCATTGTGTGCTGACAAAAGATCCTGAAGATCAGCCGTAGTGTAACCAGGCTTTAGCTGAAATATAATATCACCCTCAGCGTATTCTATCTCTTCTCCCCTCCACAACCCAGTCTTCACCTCTTTTCCCAGCACTTCCCAAGCAATTGACGTGTTCATCCGAATTCCGATCAGCACCAGCGAAATCAGAGTCGCCTGAGATATAAGCTTCACAAACTTTGACCAATACATTTTTGCTCCTCCTCTCTTTCAGTAAAAAAATTGAAGTAGTCGTTGAGCTACTTGGACAGCAACATCCTCTTGGTATGAGCAAAAGACCCGATCTTCAACTGATAGAAATAGATACCGCTTGCCACCTCTCTTCCGCTGTCATCGCGTCCGTCCCAGCTAACGGAGTAATGTCCAGCCTCCTGGGGCTCATCTACCAAGCTGCGAACCTCCTGTCCGAGAATGTTGTAAATCTTTAGAGAAACAAAAGACACCCCGTCCCGATGGGATTGGGATCGGGATCCCTTCAGGAAGAGCTGAGAGTCGAAAGCTGGAATCTGGAATCTGATATGTGTCGTGGTGTTAAAGGGATTGGGGTAATTCTGAGCCAGCTCATAAGCTGTCGACAATTCATCCTCAAAACTTGTTGGGCCACCTGAGGTACTGAAGGCATTGAACTTGTTCAAGTAGATGGCATCGGGCACCCCGTAAAACTGAGTCTGTTGTTCCCAGACCACATAAACTTTGCCACTGTCGTCGGTTGCTATGGATGGGTAACCGGACCCCCACTCCTGATGATCGACTCTGGTATCCTCACTGAAGGTTGCACCCCCATCGGTGGACATAGCAAAATAGATATCCCCGTCTCCACTTCTGTCCTGCCAGGTTGTGAAAATCGTACCCTTGCCATCCACTGCCAGGGAAGGCCAAAATCCAGTCGAATCTACATCGTTCACTCGCACATCGGTACCAAAGGTAACACCTCCATCTGTGGACTTGTCGAAATAGACGTCGGTGCCCCGGGTGATCCAACCGGCGAACCAAACCACATAGAGGTTGCCGTTGCTATCCATCGACAACTGTGAGGAGTAGCAATCTTTTGAACCATCGTCCACCTGGACATGTGTTGAGTCAAATGTAATACCTCCGTCGGTGGATTTATTGAAATAGATGCGATTGCCATCCTCCCATGAGTGAGTCCAGGTAACAGAAACATCTCCGCTGTCGCCCAGTGCGACCGAAGGGTGAACGCAATTGCCCAAAAACACATCGTTGTCGACGCGCACATCTGCGGTATCAAAGGTTTCACCACCATCGGTCGATCTGGTCATGTAGATATGCCACCTGAACTCTTGGTTATCCTCCCAGGAAATGTAAACTGTCCCACTGTCGTCAATCGCCAAAGCCGGACCAGATGCGC
>JBHIER010000478.1:0-2787 GCA_046760705.1 bacterium | reverse complement strand
ATGGGGTCGATGGCTATATCCGTAATGGAACTATATAAGCTCAGTGGAGTTGTGACTGCTTCCCAGCTCTGCCCACCATTTATCGTCTTGTAAACTATATCGTCGCTACCGGCAACGTAAATGACATCGGGATCCAGCGGATTTATGGTTATGCAAGTTCCAGCCTTGTCGTTGATTTTCACCCAGGTTTCACCATAATCCGAAGACGTGTGCAGTTCCTGCCAGTTGCCTGCATAGACATTCTGTGGCTCCAGGGGATCGATCGCAATTGAAACGACATATTCAATCTAACCAATGGTTATTGGAACGCCTTTCAGTCCCCCCTCTGTGCTTTTGAATACTCCGCCGTATGCGGTTCCAGCATAGACTATATTGCCTGACACTGGATCGACAGCCAAAGACAGCACCTCCCCACCATAAGGTCCGTTGCTTATCCACTGCTGTTCCTGACTGGCAAAGGATACTCGCCCTAAGTTAAGGGTGGCAACCATTGCAGCAACGAATAAAAATGGATTCCTTACGAACATCATGTTCCTTTAAATATCGCCTCTTTGTGCTTATAGCTGTAAGTGCTTCAGCTACCTTTTTGATCGAAAAGAGGGAAAATGGGGAAATGAGTTCACTTTACAACGGATTAGAGGCCTTGCTGTATTCTCATTTCCCCCATATTTCCTCTCTCGCCCTCATAAACCTTAAGCATCTACTTCGACTACTTGAGCAACACCATGCGTTTCGTGTCGTTATAGCTACCTGCTGTCAACCGATAGAAGTAAATCCCACTGGTTACATCATTGCCGAAACTGTCCTTCCCATCCCAGGTGACGGTGTAGTATCCCGGTTCCTTTGGCTCATCCACCAGTGTCCTGATCTCCTGCCCCAGAATGTTATAGATTTTGAGGGTGGTGTGGACGGGACTACTCACCAATCCCCGCTCACCAGTCACTGCAAGGGCATAGCGGATGGTGGTCACAGGATTAAAGGGATTGGGGTAGTTTTGTTCCAGGCTCCAGGTCTCAGGTAGCCGCCTACTCTTCAAGCTGATGGGACGGATCTCAAGCGGAATCTCCTGACATCCCTCTCCAGCCAGAACAACCTCGGAAAACTCCGGTGTTGCGTCTTGCCTCTTGCGTCTTGTATCGTGCGTCTGTAAGGGTATGGTGAGGACGGGTCCAGTGCCAGCCGGGATAGCCTCACCCTCAGGGCTGTAGACAAGAATAGTCAACTCCCCACTCGTGGCATTTGATGCCAAAGTCATGTGTGCGCTGCGCCCGGAGAGCTGAGGTGTCCCCAGGGTTTGAGCGGTTGGATTGTAGCTGAGTTTTAGCTGCATCCCAGCGATGTCGATCGCCGAATCGACAAAAATGGGTAACTCTATGCTCTTTGCTCCTGGCCCTATGCTCTCCGCCGGACTCCAAACACGCGCCGTGGCGACTGCTGCCTTGGCGGTTCCAGGAGTCGGCGGACAGGTGCCGATCTCTAAGATGACGTTGATGATGCCCACCACATCCAGGATGTTCACTTCGCCGTCCTCGTTGCAGTCGGCGGCCCAGAACTGGAACGGAGTGAACTCGATCTGTTCGAGGATGTAATTTATGATCCAGACCGCATCGAGGATGTTGACCTCACCGTCGAGGTTGACGTCCCCCTTGAGCCCGGTGCCGAGGAAGAGGGTTCCGTCCTCCGTTCGCATCGGGATGGGATAACCCAGAGTGTCGCTCAATATGACGTTCTCAAAGCTAATCGGCGTGCTGTCACCCACCGTAGCGCTTGCGCTCACCTCGAAGGTGATCTGGGCCACAGGCCCTGTGCCGGACTCAATGGCCTCAAGTTCTGAGGTGGCAAAGACGATGATCAGTCTGCCAGGGTCCGGATTGCTCCAATCGAAGAGGCCGTCAATTCGCGGGGTGGGGACCACATTCAACACTGTCAAAAGGGTATCAACAAAGGTGAGATGCGCTTGGAAAGCAGCAACGGGGTCGTCCCGCTCAGTCTGATTGTCAATGTCCATGGTCATCTCCACCGTCGCCCCTGGCAGCGACCAGGCATCAGGAATGCTGACAACCACCTGGGCCTCCCTCACTGTCAAGTGAACGGGAACAGTGAGCTCGGGCTCATCAGGATCGTTGCTGACCACACGGATGGTGTCGTAATAGTCTCCGATGGTGAGCGATGTGGCGTCGAAAATCACCTCCACGATGAGGGTCTCCTGAGGGTCCACGCCCCCTGAATCGGGGTTTTGTGACAACCATAAGGAGTCACTACTCATTTCAAAAATGAGCCGGGCAGTGCCCTCATTTATTACGGACAGCGGTGTGGAGATGGTGCCCCCTTCCCAGACGGTGATCTCCAGGGAGTCGGGATCGATAGCTATGTCCGGAACTACGCCACGACCAGTCAAGAGCACAAAGACGACTCCTTCGTCGGGATCGCTGCAATAGAGGACGAGGTTGCCTGAGACTGTTCCGGTATCAGCAGGGCTGAAAGTAACGGTCACCGTGAGGCTCTCAGTGGGCGCGATGGTATCGGGGAAAGCGGTGGGAGAGAACTCAAACTCCGCCGGGGCGGCCAGAATGGAGTCAATTATCAGATCCGCCGTCCCGAGGTTATAAATCTGCAAAACCCAGTCCGATGAATCACCCACCAGAACGTCCCCGAAATCGTGACTCGTCTCCGAGAGGGCAATGTCCGGGGCCAATCCGTTGCCGGCCAAGGCTACGGCCAATGTCTCCTCATCAGGATCGTTGCTGAAGACGGTCAGACTGCCGGCTACCGCTCCCGTATCAGAAG
>JBHIER010000477.1:0-2791 GCA_046760705.1 bacterium | reverse complement strand
CACGTCCAAGCTCAAGGCGTGCGCCGCCATACCGCAGTTCGGCCACCGTGATGGAGGAAAGACCTACCTCTCCCACCGAGTAACCCTTGAATTTCTGCAACACCTCCGGCGGCTTCTTCCTGATTAGGTAAATGCAGATATTGGTATCCAGCATGTTTCTCATCCGAAAACGCTCTCTCTGACCTGCTGTTCAGGTTGGCCTCGCTCTGCCATGAAGTCATCCGTGAATTGCTCCAGACTGCTGAAAAGAGATTGCCAGGATTCTTGATACGGAATGAGTACCACTGCATCCCCGACCTTCTTGATAAACACCTTGTTCCCACTGAAGCTGAATTCCTTGGGCAGTCTTACGGCTTGGCTTTGTCCACTTCGAAATAGCCCTGCTGTTCTCACGACAGACCTCCTCTTTGGTATATATTGACAGTATAGACATTCACAGCATAAATGGCAAATGAGGCTCTGTGGAGCCGCTGTCCGCCGCAACGATTTTTGCTCACAATGAGTCACTCCTGCTTCGTGAAGGAAACTCAAAGCTGGATAAAAGTTATTCCACCAGCTCTGCTCGCTCCACCGGCGGTAACTCCAATGCTTGAGCAAATACCTGTTCACCCGTTGGCATCATAATCACCCCTTTTTCATGAGTTCACTGCTGACAATAATTGATTCTGTAAGCCTAACGATTGGTTAGACAAAAACTCCACTCCGCAGTCCTTCCATGTCTCCTCATTTTTCAGTCCATTATGAGACCTGTCTTGGCCTTGGAAATTAAGAGACCTTGAGGGATTTGTCAAGGAAAAAATGAAGATTTCTTGATTTCTGAGAAAAAATTCCTTTTGGGATACGGGCCACAGATTTCACTGATTCCATCCACGGATTTCACTGTTTCTCACGGATTATTCTTTGTTCACCTTGATTGAAACAGCTCCTTCCAATCAGTGCAAATCCGTGTAATCGGTGGACAAGTCCGTGTAATCAGTGTAATCGGTGGATCACTTCAACAGCACCATCTTCTTCGTATCCGTCCACTTGCCCGCAGTGATCCGGTAGAAGTATATACCGCTGGTCACATCCGCACCGCTATTGTCCTTTCCATCCCAATGGACCGAATAGTATCCAGGCCCCTTTTCCTCATCCACCAGCGTCCGCACTTCTTGCCCCAGCACGTTGTAAATCTTGAGATAGACAAAGGTTGCCTTTCGTCCCTCGTCCCTCGTCCCTCGTCCCTCACCCGGTATCTGATATCTGATATCCGTCTCCACATTGAACGGGTTGGGATAGTTCTGGACCAGAGCGAAAACATCGGGAACAGGAACGCTTGGCTCTTCAGCAACCTCTGTCACCCCCAGAGTGACGGAGATTGGGCCGTGCCAGGTTGAGTTTTCAGCTACATCAATGGCTTCAAGCTTGTAGTAGTACGTCTTCCCCATCTCGACATCGGCGTCTGTGTAACTGTAAGTTGCCCCCGCAACCTCGCTCCCCTGTGCTGGGATCAAATCCTCATTGATCCTGACATACTCCCCGTCCTCCACCTCGCTCCGATAGAGGTTGAAACCAGCGATGTCAACTTCGAGACCTGTTGTCCACTCCACTTCCACATAGTCTTCGTACCCTATAGCGGTGAAGGAGGACATTCTTATTTGGATGGGCCCGGTGTTAAGATAATCTTCAACTTCACCATAATAGGACTCACCCTTATACGTCCCACTGAACATTCCAGGGACCTTCTGGTGGTTAGGCCAGTCGGTGTATTCCAGTCTGCCGCGCGCCCAGAGAGTGTCAACATCGTGAGCCGGCATCCAGAATGTGAGCTCATAGGTTTGTGAATTGCCCGCCCATTTTCTCGGATTTACTCTGAAATTATGCGTGGGAAAATTGCATACGACACTGCTATCATGTGGAGATACACTTTGCCACAACAAATGATCGCTCGCATCACCCGGCACAACGCACGTGTTCTGAGTATCCCACGTTTTATCGAACGTCCAGTCGACCCAGGCATTGAAGATAAGACAGAATGTGTCACCATCAACGATCCCATAGCGATACGTGTACGGATCAATTGTCCAGAGATAGTCCTTGTTCAGGACACTCATAGTGACCTTTACTTTTTTCATCCTACACGTATCAGATTTCAATTCAAGTGGAAAGACGATACCATCGTCAAACCGATCCGTATCCCACGGCTCAAGATTCTTTATGCCATCAGAATCAAGGGAATCGTTGGCATCAAATTCACCGCTCAAGGTGTCACCCAGCCACTCTTTGCAACCATCGAAATGCCGAGCCCCATTACTTGACTTGAGAGTTGGATAGGGCCCATCCTTCGCATCGCCGTAGTCGATCTTCAAGCAGTAATCCTCGACTTCCCCATAAAATGCCGGACCCAATTCTGTTCCGTTGAAGAAAAAACTGGTTGCCGGCCATCCTGCAACCGTCGTGCTATCATATTCCAATCGGAAGCGTGACCACAGACAGTCTCTTGTCATCACATTATCGGGAGGCACCCGGAAGTACAGGATATACCAATAGTCTGAATCGCCCCAACCCATCGGATTCACAATAAAGTTTGAATCAGGAAGCGCGTTCACAACTCCAACAAATGCTGGCTCTGCACGCAGCCAGATGATATGCTCGTTCGCTTCCCCATCCGGACACATAAATCGATCTCTGAAGTCGCCATCACCGTTCCAGTCAAACCAGGCATTCAGGATGAGATAGTTACCATCTCCGTATCTTCCATTTGCTTTGCTTGCTGAGTCCACTGAAAAATACACCCACACTCTCTCAAAAT
>JBHIER010000476.1:0-2793 GCA_046760705.1 bacterium | reverse complement strand
GGACGGTATCCACTGGGAAGACAGAGGACAGGCGATAGATAAGGGGGAAAGAGATGAGTGGGACAGCTTCGGAGTTATCACTCCGTATATGGCTGTAGATGACGGAAAATACTATCTCTTCTACACTGGAACAACTGCTGAGAAGCCCTTCCGTTCACGGGATCCAGATGGCACACTGCGCCACCTCGGCATCGCTATTGCTGAAAGCCCGGATGGACCATGGCAGAAATATGAAGGGAATCCTGTGCTAAGCCCGGACGCTGGCGCCTGGGATTCCCTGATCGTTGACGATACCCACCTGATTGTGCGCAATGGACAATACTGGCTGTATTACAAAGGCGGACACGGGACAATCTCGCCTGGTGATACCCAGTGGGGTTTGGCTATTGCGGATAGTGTGACGGGACCGTATATCAAGTCTGCGAATAATCCCCTGATTGGTGGGCATACTGTGTGCGTCTGGCCTCATCGAGAAGGTGTTGCCGCGTTGATAGACAATGCTGGTCCAGAGCGCTTTACTGTGCAATACTCAGTTGATGGTATTAACTTCAGGCGCGCAGCCAGACTCGATTTTGTCCATACTGGCTGTGGTCCCTATGACCCGGACGCTTTCACCAACACTACCTACGGTCGTGGAATCCGCTGGGGTGTTGCTCAACACAGTGACAGGGGACGTTTACATATCGTCCGCTTTGATGTTGATCTGGTCATTCCAGTTAGCTAAAACACTCATTAGGAGGAAATAATTATGGCAGATGAAAAGCTTGAGGAATTGAGAGGAAGGACTTATCCTGATGCTCTGGAAGATCAGCTAAAGGCACTGGAAACCGATGAGGATCTCCAGAGATTCAGGGAATCCCGGGAAAGACTGGCCGTGGACCCATACCGGCCTTTATATCATTTTTCGCCGCCGGAAAACAGTATGAACGACCCAAATGGCCTGTGCCAATGGCAAGGGCGTTATCACTTATTCTACCAGTTTGTACCCCAGGGCCAGAGGCGAGTCCACTGGGGCCACACGATAAGCGACGATCTGGTCAATTGGCGCGATATGCCGCCGGCCCTTTATCCCGACAAAGAAGAGCATTGCTTCAGTGGTCAGACTGTGGTTGAGTCGGACAGAGTCGTTGCCATTTACCACGGCACCAAATCAGGCAACAGCATCGCCACCGCGTCGGATCCCCTGCTGCTAAACTGGAAGAAACATCCGAATAATCCTGTAATCCCCATCGTACCCATCGACGAGAACGGAGCACCTTATCGAGTTTTCGATCCCTGTATATGGAAGGAAGACGACGGTTATTATTCGGTTTCCGGTACCTACAAAGATGGTAATATTCACGCTGAATGTCGTGGTGTGGATCATCTATTCCGCTCGAGGGATCTTGCGGAATGGGAATATCTCGGTCCATTGGTGGAAGGTGGATTTTTCACCGAACCGGGAGAGGATCACGCAGTTCCCAACTTCTGGCCTATCGGCAACGGAAAGCATATGCTTCTGTTCTTCAGTCATAAGCGAGCAGGACAGTATTATGTAGGAGATTATGATCAGGCCTCACACCGTTTCACTCCGGATTACCATGGTCGCCAGAACTATGGCTCCTTCACCATAGGCAGCTTGCACGCTCCCTCGGCTACCATAGATGAAAATGGGCGCTTCCTCGGTCTTTTTAACGTAAAAGAGGGTAAAGAGCGGAAGGAATGGAATGATGTTATGACCTTGCCGCGAGTTTATTCTCTGGCCGCGGACAACTCCATGAGAATCAAACCGGCCGGCGAGGTGAGATTTCTGCGATCTAATCGCCAGGAATACGGCTCCGTCGATATTCCCGCCAATGGTGAGGTTGTGCTCGAAAAGATTCGAGGAAAGGCGATGGAAATCGAGGCTGTCATCGAGCCTGGAGCTGCCCGTGAAGTAGGACTATGCGTCCTTCGATCTCTAGACGCTTCCGAGTATACGCGTATTTCGCTTTACCAGAATGATGACCGAAGGCTTGATCTCAGCTCTCTTCAGATTGACATCTCATCAGCCTCTCTTCGAAGCGATGTTTCAGCACGCAGTCCTGAGAGAGGACCAGTTAAGATCGAAGAGAACGAACCGATACATTTCAATGTCTTTATAGACCGCAGCATCATTGAGGTCTTTGCCAATGGACGCCAGTGCTTGACTATTCGCGTCTATCCAGACCGTGAGAACAGTAATGGCGTATCCGTTTTCGCGCGGGGTTCCAAGGCAAAACTTTTATCGCTGGACGCCTGGCAGATGCGCAGTATATGGCCAGAGTTGAAAGGATACGAGGGCAAATAGTCGAGTTATCAAGAGAATACTGTTAGAGAAAGGGAGGGAGATGTATGTTGAAACGAATTTTTCTAGCTTTGGCAGCAGTATCAATCTTAATTCTTCCAATAATCCAATCGGAGGCTGGTGTTATTGGCATGTGGCTCTTTGATGAGGATGGTGGCAACGTTGCTGAGGACCTCAGCCCAACCGGTAACAATGGTGTAGTTGCCGATGGTGTAAAATGGGTGGAAGGTAAGTTTGGATCAGCCGTTGAAGTAAGCGGGCCAGGCGCGGATGTAGTTATCCCCATGCTTGACGTTTACAATCAGGAAGAGCTTACTTTCGAGTGCTGGGTTTACCCATTTAACGTAACGCCGCAGCAGTACAACCAGATTATCATTACAGGCCGCGATGCTGCCTCTGCGCAAGCCAGTGGTGGACACAAGGGGACACCTGAGGATGGGCTGGTGGCCGGCGAACGAAGGTCTGAAAGGAACGCCGCTTTCGTTGAC
>JBHIER010000475.1:0-2805 GCA_046760705.1 bacterium | reverse complement strand
CGGGACCGGCTCCTTTCTTGAAGAGCAGGCGGAGCGGTTGGGCATCAACATTGTCGGCCAGTTCGGCGAGCTGGCCCTGAAGGCTGGGACTCCGGGTCGCTTCGGCGACCGGTGCACCGTCTTCATGGAGTCGGATCTGGTCTCCTATCAGCAGAAGGGGGCGGTGAAGGAGGACCTGGTGGCCGGCCTGGGGTATTCGATCGTTTACAACTACTTATATAAAGTGGTCGGAGATAAACGGATCGGGAACAACATCCTCTTCCAGGGGGCTGTGGCCTGGAACAAGGCTGTCGTGGCCGCCTTCGAGAAGGTACTGGGGAAAAGGATCACCGTGCCCCCCCATCACGACGTCACCGGGGCCATAGGCGTAGCCATCCTGGCCATGAAGGCCAACCCCGGGGGACCGAGCCGCTTCAAAGGGTTCGATCTGACCCGCAGGAAGTACTCCACGACCTCCTTTGAGTGCAAAGGGTGCGAGAACAGGTGTGAGGTCCGAAAGGTCGCCTTCGGGAACGAACGGCCCCTCTTCTACGGACCGCGGTGCGAACGGTACGAGGTGGACGAGGCTGAGAAGAGAGGCCAGGACCTGCCTGACCTCTTCGCCGAGCGGGAGAAATATCTGCTGGCTCCCTATCAAAGGCGCTCCGCCTCTCAAGCGCAGCGGGTGGGCATGCCGAAGGTGCTCCATTTCTACGAACTGTTCCCTTTCTGGAACGGGTTCTTCTCCGAACTCGGCTTTGAGGTGGTGCTCTCGGAGACCACCAACCGCAAGCTCATCCACCGCTCTGTTGAGAACGACGTGGCCGACACCTGCTTTCCGGTGAAGATCGCCTACGGCCACGTGATGGATCTGGTCGAAAAGGGCGTGGACTACCTCTTCCTGCCCAGTGTAGTCAACATGGTCGGGTCCAACCCGAACATCTCTCAGAACTACGTCTGTCCTCTGGCTCAGGCTCTTCCCTACACGATTCCTGCGGCCGTCCGTTTTGACCAGGCTGGCCCCCGCCTTCTCGCCCCACCGGTCCTGTTCCAGCGAGGGGAGAAGCATGTGGAGCGAACACTGGTCCGAATTGGCAGGGATTTGGGTCGCTCAGCAGGGGAGGTGAAGAGGGCCCTCAAAGGTGCCAAAGAGGCTCAAGCCCGGTTCTATCGGACCTTGCAGCGGCGTGGTCGAGAGGTATTGGACAGCCTGCCGCCCGATCGGCGGGCCGTGGTCATCATCAGCCGGCCCTACAACGGCTGCGACCCGGGCATCAACCTCGACCTGCCCAAGAAACTGAAAGAGATGGACGTTGTGGCCATTCCCATGGATTTCCTCCCCCTGGACCACCAGGACATCTCTCCCAACTTCCCAAACATGTACTGGCAGTACGGGCAGAGGATTTTGAGTGGAGCCGAGATCGTCAGAAAGGACCCCAGGCTTCACGCCATCTATATCTCCAACTTCAAGTGCGGGCCGGACTCCTTCATCGAACACTACGTCCGGGAGGTGATGGCCGGAAAACCCTATCTTCAGTTGGAGATCGACGAACACAGCGCCGATGCTGGAACCATCACCCGATGCGAGGCCTTCTTCGACAGCCTTGAGAATGCGGGCCAGCGGCAGTCTTCCAGCGAGGGGTGGCGCGAGGCCCCGCTTCTGGCAAAAGGGTTGGGCAAGCGAACCATCTTTGTTCCCCGCATGTCTGATCACGCCTACGCCGTGAGTGGTGCCCTCCGCCATTACGGTGTGGACTCGGAGGTGCTGCCGGAGTCAGACGAGGAGACGGTGAAGTTGGGGCGGAAGCACTCCTCGGGCAAAGAGTGTTTCCCTTTTATTGTGACCACAGGCGATATTCTAAAAAAAGTTCGGGAACCCGAGTTCGATCCGAGCCGGGCCGCTTTCCTCATGCCCTCGGCCAGCGGTCCCTGCCGCTTCGGTCAGTATGGCCGCATGCACCGCATCATCCTGGGCGAGCTGGGATACCCCGATGTGCCCATCATCTCCCCCAGCTCCAAGAACTCGTACACCGAATTCGGCGATCTGGGTAACGGTTTTCAGCGCCGCGCCTGGCAGGGGATCGTGGCCGTTGACCTGTTGCAGAAACTGCTGTGGGAGACGCGCCCGTATGAGGTCACCAAGGGAGAGACCGATCGGGTTTACAGGGATTGTCTGAAGATGATCGAAGCAGAGATCGCCGGGTCGGATGGCAATTTGATGGGCGTCGTTGAAGGAATCAAAAATCGTTTTCAAAAGATCACCGTTGATAAGAGAAACCGCAGGCCCATTGTCGGAGTTGTGGGGGAGATCTTCATTCGCTCCAATCGCTTCAGCAACAACGATGTGGTGGCCAAGATCGAGAGTCTGGGCGGTGAGGCCTGGGTGGCTCCCATCGGTGAATGGATCTTCTATACCAACCACCGCTACAAGGAGGACAGCTTAGCTTACGGACGGTACGGAGACTTTGTCAAGGGGTGGATCAAGGATCGGGTTCAGCGACACGATGAACACCATTTATCGAGACCTTTTGAAGAGGTGCTCCTCAACAATCATGAGCCTAAAACCTCCGAGGTATTGGCCAACAGCGCTCCTTACATGCACCCCACCTTCGGCGGCGAGGCCATCCTGAGCATTGGCAAGGCTGCCGATTACGTCAAGCGGGGTCTGTCGGGCATCGTCAACGTCATGCCCTTCACCTGCATGCCGGGGATGGTGGTGGCGGCCATCTCCAAACGGTTTCGAGAGGATTATGATAACGTCCCCTGGCTCAACTTAGCCTACGACGGCCAACAGGAGACCCTGTCCCTGACCCGCCTGGAGGCCTT
>JBHIER010000474.1:0-2825 GCA_046760705.1 bacterium | reverse complement strand
GGGACAATACTGTTCAGATAGCCGTAGGCTTCATTGATGTAGGTCTCTCGGTCTTCACGGGCACTGGCCACATCCCGAAAGCTTTCCATCACTTCAGCCGGGGGATAAGCCTGTAATAATTGCACGCTGATCACCTCTATCCCGGCATTCCAGTCGTCCAGCATCTGTTGTGACAATACCTTAGTACTTTCTTGAAGTGTAGATTTTGTCACCGTAAGTAAGGAATCAACAGCCATTCCTCCGATGACATCCCTGACTGCGGCGTGGGCGGCCTCGCGCATAAAGTCTTCCGGTGCCGCAATATTGTAAATGAACTGTGCTGCTTCTTTAACGGCGTAATGCACAGAAATTTTCAAGTTGATTAAGTTTTCGTCTCCGGTCAACATCAACAGTGTTCCGGTATCGAGCTTGCGCACGTCCTTCACCTTTACTTTATCAACTACCTCGATAGGCCAAGGCAGACGATAGTGAAGACCCGGCGGGATTCCTCGCGCCACCTCTTTACCAAATCGCCTAATCAATCCCTCCTCATTCCAGCGGATAATGTAAAATCCTGAGGACAGATAGATTGCCAGAATAACCGAGGAAAGTATCAATACAGTTCTGGAACTCAGGCGTCTTCCGGTGTCATGGGCGATGTGGCAGGAATAATCTGCAGAGACTTTAGAAGTTAGAGAGACCAAAGCGGTAGTAAAAAGCTGAAACCCGGTGTACAATACGAAAAGAAGTACTACCATCGCCATGAGCATATCCAAGTTGTGGAAGCCGATGAGATAGCCAGCAAGCCCCACAACCACAGCGATTTCCATGAGAACATGGATGCGGCAATGATAGCCATCAGCCACCAAGCTGGGCGACTTGCACTGTTGGCCGACATAGATTTTGAGCCTTGCCATGAAATAGCAAATCATTGCGCCCAGGATCGCCCCTAAGGTGACAAGGGGAACATTAGTTAACATGTGAACATGGGGCCTGGCCATTTTGACAAACACACGGTAGGCAATGAAGAAGACAAAAAGAGAGATCAAGAGCGCCACCACATTTTCAACTGTGCTGATCCCCTTGGTAAAACGGCCCATCTCCTTTCTGGATATGATAAAGCCTGTGAAAACAGCCAGGGAAACAAACAGCCCTTCCACCGAATGCCAGCCGCTCATTCTTAGAGCCACACTTCCGGAGATGTCAGCCAGGAAAAACTTGAAGAAAACGAGAAATAAATTGGCTCCTACGGCGACTAACAAGGCTTTTTCCTTTCTGTCCATCAAACCCTCCTTACCCTGCAAATTCTTCAATAGGTGACGGCATCCAAAGCATTGACTTCCGAACCCTGTTGTTCAATTCGTACAATCAATTTGTTGGGGACGCAGACGATCATCTCCCCGGGCCGCTGAATCCAGCCCATTCTCGAACATATCCCTTGGGGGCAGGCTCGACGAGTCATCGGACGCATCCGGGCCTTGCCACCGAACACCTCCAAAACGCCCTCTCCCCTAGGAAAACTGATCTTTCGCACCATTTTGGATTCCGTGGTCACAACTACTCTTTGAACCTCTTTCCCATCTACCTCTACCACGGCATACTTCTTTGATGCTGAAAAGGAAAGAGAGCCTATGTATAGCAAAGATGCGATCGATATCGAAATCAATAGAAGTATCAAGACCTTGTCAGCGAGGGTCAGTAAGCGAAGCCACTTCATGTCTCGGAATTTCTAAGAATTGATTTGAAAAAATTAGTCGGTAAGGTTAGTCAGGCACCTGACTGATAGGTTGCGTAAAACGGCTTTCGGTTGCGCTACTGGTATCGTCGTGCGGCTTTCGGTTATCGTGTCAACAATTATAATGAAAAATAAGAGAGGTAAAACATGGACGATAACCGTCCTACGAAAAACGAAACGAGCTTCCTAACCGCAACCCTTTGACGTAACCGGACGTCACAGAAATTTCCCGAACTTTCGGAAGTGAACAGTTGCCCCGAAGGGGCTAAGTTTTTAAAGGGAACTATCGATGATTGTATCTTTTCGAATTATTGAGCGAACTCTCTTTCCCCTTTCCTCTCGTGTTTCTCTCTGGGCAGTCACTTTGATTGCAGATCCTTCGATCGGGCATCGGTGTTCACAGACTCCGCATCCAATGCACTTCTCATGAATCACCGAGGGGCGCTTCAAGCCGTCTATTTCATCTAATCTGATGGCATAGTAAGGGCAGTAATCATAGCAGACGAAACAGGGCGTATTCCAGGCCCAAGCCAGACATTTGTCTTTGTACAAATTGGCCAAACCAATTCTAAACTTCTGTTTCTCCGCCAGTGTTAGAAATCTGATGGCATCGGTAGGACAGACTCTGGTACAGAGATTGCAATATTTGGGACACCCACCAACCTCCCTACGGTCACCTCTTCTGGGTATCAGTCTCGGTGTCCAGATGCCCTCTACTCCTGCCTCCAGCAGGGTGGGCTGCAAAACATTAGTCAAACAAACCTTGATGCACTCACCGCATTTGATACAGACAGCAAGAAACTCCTCCTCGGCTAAAGAACCCGGGGGACGAATGACGTTAGAATTCTTTTTATTCTTAATCAAATTCGACTTGAAAACCCCAACGCTAAAGATGCTAATTCCCAACGCTGCTAACACCTGTCTGCGGGTAGGATCATAGCTCACCCTTGTCCGTTTGGGGAACAGTCCCATAGCGAAGGAAATATTCTTCTGTGGACAGTTTTCAAGACAGCGCAAGCAGGCGATGCATTCGCTTCTATGGTAGCTATCGGGCTCGGTTATGGAAGCCATACTGCATCCATCTCTGCAAGCGTAGCACTTAGTACAATTG
>JBHIER010000473.1:0-2844 GCA_046760705.1 bacterium | reverse complement strand
CCAAAAATACCCGAAGAGATCTTCTCGGAATTCTGTGATGATGTGAGAAAAGCCTTCGGAGAAGGTCTCGTCTCTGTGATTCTGTTCGGGAGCGGTGCGAGAGGGGAGTACGTCCCCAAGAAGTCCGATCTCAACTTTCTGGTTGTGGTCAAGGATAACAGCCCCTCAGAGCTGGTTGCCTATCGGAAGTGTCTCCCTAAATGGCTGAAGCGGAACGTGGCCACCCCCCTCTTTTTGACCGAAGAGTACATCCGATCGTCCCTCGACACCTTTCCCATTGAGTTCTTAGAGATGAAGGCCGCCTACAAGGTGATCCACGGGGAGGACCTCCTGGCCGAGCTGAAATTTGAGAGGTCAGATCTCAGAACCCAGACCGAACGGGAGCTGAAGGGAAAACTCCTTCACCTCCGACAGGAGTTTTTGGAGAGCCGGGGCAAAGTCGAGAGACTGACCACACTCGTCTCCTCCTCCCTGGCGGCCTTCGCCCCCGTCTTTCGGGCTCTCCTCTACATCACTGGTGAGGAGCACCTGGTGAAAAGGGCCGATCTGTTGCGACAGGTCTGCACCAAGTTCAACCTCAACTTCGAGCTTTTCAACCGCCTCCTGAAGCTCAGCCGGGGCGAAGAGAAGATCCCGGCCTCGGAGATGAATGACCTCTTCGACCAGTACGTGGAGGAGATCGATAAGCTGTCAAAGGACGTTGATACCCTATCGGTCTAAACGTCTTTTTCATAAGGCAAGATCTTAAGACTTATGTCAAGTTTTGTTCGGATTTGCTTAGTCAGTTCGTGTCCGGTTGGCTTTAGGCAAAATTCGCTACGAAGAGGAGGGATTTCATGAGCAAGGGTGTGCGCAATCTCATTATCATCCTGATTGTCATTGTGGCTATCGTCCTCATGTTGGTGGGGTACGTGACCCGCATGTACAACGGAATGGTCTCCAGGGACGAGGCTGTCAAAAACTCCTGGTCCCAGGTGGAGAATCAGTACAGACGCCGCTTCGACCTCATTCCCAATCTGGTGGAGACGGTGAAGGGGTATGCGGAGCACGAGCGGGAGACCTTCACGGCTGTGACCGAGGCCCGGGCCAAAGTGGGACAATTGAACATCTCACCTGAGATTATCAACAACCCTCAGGCCTTCTCGAAATTTCAGCAAGCGCAGGATGGACTCAGCGGTGTCCTTTCCCGCCTCATGGTGGTGTTGGAGCGGTATCCGGAGTTGAAGGCCAACCAGAACTTCATCCGGCTCCAGGATGAGCTGGCCGGAACCGAGAACCGCATATCTGTGGAGAGAAAACGGTTCAACGACGCAGTGTTAGCCTACAACCGTTTCATCCGCCGGTTCCCGGCCAACATGTTTGCCCCAATGTTCGGCTTCGGGTTGGCCGCCTATTTTGAGGCCCCGGCCGAGGCCGAGGAGGCCCCGAAGGTGCAATTTTAATCCAGATCATGCATTAGCCACAGAGGCTCAGAGGAGACAGAGACGATTTTCTTGATGGAATTGGAAGATTCGCACTCCGCAATCCGAATTCCGAAATGGAAAGGGATTTTGGCCCGTAGATGTGGTGTTAATTGAGTGAAGAAGGGACCCGAGATGCTTTGAACCGAGGTCAGGGACATATCAGTTCAAAGATTCGATTTGGGGTAGGTGCCCTCATCTCTATCATAGCTCTGACCGTATATGTTCTTACCTTAGCCCCTACAGTAACCTTTATTGACAGCGGTGAACTGACCGCTGTGTGCGCCACCCTGGGCGTGGCCCACCCCACCGGGTATCCGATCTACACGCTCCTGGGGAGGCTCTTCACCTCCCTTCCCTTCGGCTCCAATAAAGTTTTTTTGCTCAATCTCATGTCGGCCCTCTTCGCCTCTCTGAGCCTCTTCGTCATGTACCACCTTCTGTTCTATCTCCAAAATTCTCGAAATGGGATGCTGCAAAAGGGTTCTCAAAAAGGTGAAGCTGTACCTTTTATCCTTCTGACATCCGTGGCCGGGGCACTTCTTTTAGGATTCTCAAAGACCTTTTGGTCACAGGCTTTGGTGGCAGAGGTGTACACCCTCAATGCCCTCTTTGTCTCGGGGGCCATGCTGTTTTTGTTGAAGGCCACCGGGGATCCGACCTCTCCCCAGCATGAAAGGAACTCAACCAGGTTGTACGCACTTTTTGCCTTTCTCTTTGGTCTGGGTATGGCCAACCATATGACTATTGTTGTCCTCGTCCCAGCATGTCTCTATCTGCTCATCGCCAGAGAAGGGATCAGAGGACTGTTGGCCAAGGGCCTCAAGATCTTGCTGCCCTTCTTCCTTCTTGGTATATCGTGCTATCTCTATCTGCCCGTTCGGTCGGCCGTGCAGCCAGCCTTAGATTGGGGGAATCCCGAGACTGTGGTCAATCTCTTCCGCCACCTCTCCGGGAAGCAGTATCAGGTCTGGATGTTCACCTCCTTCGAGGTTGCCGCCAAGCAGTTGTCCACCTTTGTACACATTCTGCCTCAGCAGTTCAGCCCTTTTCTCATCCTCCTGGCATTGCTGGGCCTGTGGTGGTTGTATCGAAGGAACAAGCGCACTCTCTATTTTACCTCGCTTGTTTTCGGATTCGATCTCCTCTACTCGATTAATTATGACATTCACGACATCGACGCCTATTTCCTGCCGTCCTTTATCGTTGTGGCCCTGTGGATCGGCCTCGGTCTGGTACAGACATGTGAGTTTCTGAAGTCGGGTTCGAGGACGTATCAGTATGCGGTGGCTGGGCTTGTCTTAGTCAGCCCCCTCCTCCCTCTCAGAATGCACCACGCCGACGTGGATCATAGCAGAGAGTACTTCGTCCACGACTATTGCCA
>JBHIER010000472.1:0-2855 GCA_046760705.1 bacterium | reverse complement strand
CATGTTCCCTCATTATTCAGTCCACCATGAGACCTGTCTTGGCCTCTCATCTCATTTCCGCATGTCTTCAACGTCAATTTCCTATTGTCTGCAAATTAAAAGCTCTCGAGGGATTTGTCAAGCAAAAAATTAGAGACTTCCGATTTTTTCCAAAATTTTTTGCCTCGAAATCTGTAACTGACAAAATAACATAAGGATAGGTAAGGGATAAGAAGGCAAGAGAAGGGAGAAGAAGGGAGTTTTATGCGCGCTATGGAAAGCGCGGCTACGGATTGGTTCTGAGAAGGGAGAAGAAGGGAGGAGAAGGTATGAGAAGGGATAACCGGGCTCAAGAAGGGAGAGGAGGGCTGACAGGGGCCGGAGGCAAAAAACATCATCCCTGGCACGGCGCGCTATACGAAGCCCTCACACAGAGATCGGCCCCTATGATCCATATAATAGAAAGGCCGCGCTGGATTCAATTAGGGTAGCCTCTCTTCTCGTCAATAGACTTTGGAAAACTACCTCAACAGAACCATGCGCCTGGTGACGGTGAACTGCCCCGCCTTCAACATATAGAAATATATACCGCTCGAAACCTCCCTGTCCCAATCATCCCGACCATCCCAGGTGACGATATGATACCCCGCCTCTTTCACCTCATCTACCAACGTCCTCACCTCTTGCCCCAAGATGTTATAGATCTTGAGGGTAGTTTGAAGAGCATACTCTCTGCTCTCTGCTCTCTGCTCTCTGCTGGGGATGACGTAGCCGATGGTGGTGGAGGGATTGAACGGATTGGGATAGTTCTGTTCCAGGCTCCAGGTCTCAGGCAGCAGGCTATTAGTCTTTAGACTGGTGGATTCATTCTCCACCGGAATAGCCTGACAACCTGAGCCGACCACAATGACCTGCTCAAAGCACAGGCCTGGGTTATGAGTCGTGGGTTTTGTGTATTGTGTACTAAACGGTACACTCAAAATGGGGCCAGAACCGGCGGGAATCGTCTCCCCCATGACGCTGTAGACGACGATGGAAAGCCTGTCATCTGTGATATGCGATGCAACACTCATCCCCCGGCTGCGATGGGTCAACTGCGGGGTGCCGAAGCCAACGGTTCGTCCGTCGGAACGCAGCCTCAACTGAACACCGGCTATGGGGAGGGGTGAATCGAGGCTGATGATCAGTTTCCTTCTCTGACGCCCTTCGTCAAAGACCTCCTGAGCCTTTACTGTCGCCCTCGATGAGGAGGACGGCTTTGTCAACGGTCCGGATTGATCGAGAATATAGTTGATGACGTATAGGACGTCGAGAATGTCAAGCACACCGTCGCCGGTCCAGTCTGCAGCCCAGCAGTCGTCTCCCTCCATGGTGGCGCAACTGTCGCCTAAAATCATGTTGACGATTGTGACTGCATCGAGGATGTCTATCGCACCATCGCCGTTGACGTCCCCCTTCATCCGTTCGCTCACTACGATGGAAAGATCCTGCGTGTCGGATGTTTGGGTGGTATCGACAACCTCGACGGTGAAGTAGGCGGTAAAGGAAGTGGTGTCAAGAGGTGTGGGTGTGCCGGCGATAGCACCTGAAGAAGCGCTGAGGTTCAACCCCTCGGGCAGTGAGCCGCTCACAACACTCCAGACATACGGACCTGCCCCGCCGACGGCTTCGAGGGTGTCAGAATAGGGAACGTCAATGATCGCCGGGTCCAGTTGTGTGGTCACTATCTGCAACGGAGGATTGTAGAGGATGTCGTCGTGAAAGGGTTCGGACCAATTCCCGGCCGCATCTCTATACCGGACATACACAGTTTTGAGCCCTGGGGCGGAAGTCCCTCCGTAACTGGTCAGGTCCCAGTCGGTCTTCACTGTCCCGATAGGTTCGGCCGGTGACCAGAGGGCTCCGCCGTTGCTGAACTGCATCAGGCCGTCTGGCTCAACCCCGGACAGCTCATCCTGGGCGCCCAGATCGGTCAAGGTGACGACCAGCGTATCCGTCTCATCCGCCCCATCCTCAATTGAGATGGTCCCAGCAACCGGGCCGCTACTATCGTAGGCCAACGTGGCCGAAGAGGTGTGGAGCCGGTTGGTGTTTCCAGCCCGATCCTGAAGCCAGAGATAAAGGGTGTGCATCCCCTCTTCGGGGACTTCAATGACCAGCGGTTGTTGCCACGAGAACTGACCATCGGTGTCGAAAGAGGGCAACGTATCGAGCTTGTAATAGGCCCCAGCAATTCCGGAGACATCCTCCGGATCGGACCACGTTATGCTAAAGGAGTTGACATTGGTCCAGCCGTCGGGATCTGCCGTCAGCTCTTCGGGCGGCCCCGGATCTGTCACGTCCACTCGAATCGTGTAATGGTCGGCCGGCCCCCAATGGCCTGCCCCGTCCACGGCTCGACAGTGGAAGTACCATATCCCATCCCCAACGTCTGTGTACTGCTTTGAGTTCTGAACACCCTGGCTCACCTCATCGGGTACCGTGTTTGAAACACTGTCCAGAACGAAACTGAACCCGGCCACGCCGGAAACATCAGAGGGTATTCCCCATTGAAGGGAAGGATCATTGTGGCTGTACCAGGCTGATGGGGACGGATGTGTGGAAGAACTGATCGCCGGGGCCCCCGGAGGCACCGTGTCTTTTCCAAAGAGGAACCCGCGGAGGCCGGCCGCGTAAGAGTGGACAAGAACATTTCCCGCCTTATCTGCAACCACCAGGCTGATCTCATTCCACCCCTCGGCCAAGCTGTTCCAGCTCAATCCCCAGTTGAGGGTAAAATCTGAGGAGCGATCCGCGGTGAAGATCGAACGCCACTGCCCACCTCCCACTCTGTAAGATGCATAATCGAGAGGCGCATCGGCGACCCAACCGAAGTC
>JBHIER010000471.1:0-2857 GCA_046760705.1 bacterium | reverse complement strand
TGAAAAAAGAGTATTCGCCCTCAACATAGAGGGTGAAGAGAGCGCGGATCACGGTCGCCTCTTCGGGGATCGAATCTCGGACATTGAACTGAAGAAGGCTCCGGTAGACGGCACCATTCCCCACCATTAACCAATCTGGCCAACCTTCGATAGGCCATTCGATATCCCGTTTGACGACAAAGACATCCGCGGTGGGAGGCGTGTTGAGCGTCGTATCGGAGGTATCGGTCACAGCCCAGGTGACCCTCAACTGCGGGGGTGGGCCGGACTGGGAATTTAGAGAGTAAAACTCCTTGATGAACCCCTCTCCCTGAGCTACGATGGGTTCTCCGGCACAACTGAGCAGAAGACCGTTGTTCTCCTCCGTTCCGTCGATCCAGGCCTGGACCACCCCTGTCGGCAGGGAGAAGACGAGGGAATCGCCCCTCGATCTGCCCACGGCCACCGTCTCCACCGGTGTCCCGCTCAAGGGAGTATCGAAGGTTACATCGCTGCCGTTCCAGTCCGTATCGAGGAGGGAGACGACGACCCATATACTCTCGGGTACGAAAGTTTGTAAGGTTGTCAACGTATCGATGACATCGTAGGTGACCAATGTGACCGAGGCTGAGCTCACCTGGACACTCTCCGGCAGCGCCTCGAATTTCAGTAAACTCCTGGTCTGATACCCGCTCCATTCACCCACCAGCAGAAGGGGGCCAGCGTTGGTCGGAATGGCTGCACGGTAGACCGAATCCCGGCTGGCAGGTTGAAAGAGCACCTGGCGAAACTGGCCCCAATCGTCCAGATCGATCACCTCACCCCCCACAGGGGTGCTCTTACGCTCATTGCAGCCCGGTGCAGTTAGCACGAAGCCCACAAAAAGGACTGAAAGAATAGTTCTCATCAAACCCATATTCAATGTCTGAGCCGAACCTCAACAGCCAACCTGCCCACTTCCCAACCCATCCCCCGGCAAAAATTCTCCATAATATACCCCCAGTTCTCTTATTGTCAACACAAAAATCATCAAATCCAGGAGTCTCACATATGGAGCGGCCCATTTTATGGGGACGCCTGTTCAGTCTCAGTAAAAATGAGACAGATCAGCCTAAAAAGATCCTTGCGGTTGTTCTCTGAGATCGTTCACTTTCATAAGAACAGAAAAGAGGACGACCGTGCTGCAGCCGAGAAGGAAGTCCACTCCTCAGCCGAAGCTTCAGATCGTCAAAGAATGAAATGAGATGTATTTGTGTCATACTCGATGGTCTTGGTGACAGGGGGCAGGTAGTGTTTGGTGGCAAAACGCCCCTTCAAGCTGCCCACACACCCAACCTTGATCAGCTCGCACGCCTTGGAATGAACGGCCTCTATCATAGCTCCTATCAAGGGGTGGCGATGCCGAGGCAAGTGGCCCATCTGCTCATGTTCGGCTATGATATTCACGAGCTGCCTGGCAGAGGGGTGCTGGAAGCTGTCGGCGAGGGCATTCGTGTCAGCCATGGCGAGGTCGCTTTACTGGCAAGAATATTTTGTGTCAACGAAGAGGAGGGTGTTCTTGTGTTGCAGCAAGAAGACCCCGACATTGAGACCGAAACGTGCCGCATTTTACAGAAAGAGATTGTAAGATATGAAGAAGGCGCAGTGGAAATTGAATTCATCTCCACAAAAGTATCTGAGGTGGTGTTATCACACCCTTTCGCACCATCCGGTCAATCAAGAGAGAGTAAGAAAGGGCTTGCCTGCGATCAACGCGGTTGGGACGCAGCGGGCAGGTCAGATGAAGCACCTGCCTTCCTTCGAAGAGAAATGAGGGCTGAGGGCGCTCTCCATTGTATCAGGGGCGGTATATCATGGGCTATGCACCCTCATCGGAGTGAACTGTTCCAAGGCGAAAGATACTGAGGAGCCGGAGAAAGATCTCGTCGAGAGATTGCGGATAGCTAAGCAAACTAAGGACTTCGACTTTGTTCATGTTCACACCAAGGCGATTGATGAGGCATCCCACAAGAAAAACCCTGAATTGAAAAAGTCGGTCATAGAGTCATTAGACCGGGCCTTTTTATATGCTCTTGATGAGATCGTTACTGATGAGAATATACTGCTGGTTATCACGTCTGATCATTCCACACCGAGTGCCGGAGACATGATCCATTCCGGAGAGACGGTCCCACTGACCATGGTCGGAAGAGACACGAGGAGAGATGATGTCAGGGAGTTCAACGAAATAAGCTGCGCCGAAGCTTTGTGGCAGGTATACGACGCATCTTTCCAAGACATTCGGATTTTGTACACCTTGTATTGGATGTCATCTCTATTTTCATGCTATACGTATACCCCTTGCCAAGAAGCTAAATTGTGATCTCATCATCGGTGGTGAGAGGGAGGTCCACGATGGAAGAATTAAGATCAATCAGATAACTGTTGCCCTTGATGCGTATATAGATTTTGTAGGTACATTTGGAATAGAACTGCTGTTTCCCCTGAGGTACATTCAATCTGGTCAGGAGGTAGAACAGATCATCGGCCAGGACTGGCCGGAGGACAGCGGGCAGTTAAAGTGCGTGATGAATAGAAATTACGTTGACATAGACAATAACGTCCTTTACTCAGAAGATAAGATAAAGCAATTTTTTGGTGAATTTGCATTGAAACGGGCAGAGGATGAGGTAAAGAAATTTTTAAAATCAATACCTCCAACATCTCGGTATGGAAACTCGTGATGAGCCCTATTTTTTAGAATCCAGGCGAGAGTGAACTAAAACGGTTCAATAGAAGTCTCGGTAGCCGGGTTCATCCAGATGTAAATGGCACCACTGCTTATGGCAGCCGCATCCGCGATACCGTCGTTGTTCAGGTCAGACAGCAGGAATCTCTC
>JBHIER010000470.1:0-2862 GCA_046760705.1 bacterium | reverse complement strand
TCTGATTTATCTCGTCTATCGTTTGATCCGTAGCCTGTTCGGTAGCTTCTTGGATCAGAGGAGGGGTACAACGAAAGTGCATGGGTCATCTCACCCGGAAAGACAGGCGAGGAGCGACATAGATGAGGCGGAGATTGAGGATGCGACCTTCGAAGAGATCGATGAAGACTCCGAATAGGAGCACATGATCGGTTTCCCACTCCGAACGTGTCGAGACGATGGCTGAGACGGAATCGCAACGAGTTGACCAAATTTATCAGCCTCGTTCTGCCGTCGGACTTTTCCTCGGGCCCCTTCTGTTTGCAGTACTCCTGTTCATTCCGACCCCGTCGGGTATGAGCCCCGAGGCCCGGAAGATGGCGGCCCTGGCCCTCCTCATGGCCACATGGTGGGTCACTGAAGCCATCCCCATCCCTGCCACCTCCCTCATCCCCATCGCCCTTTACCCTCTCTTGCGCATCTCGGATGCGAAGACGGCCGCCGCTGCTTACGCCAACCCGTTGATTTTCCTTTTCATGGGCGGATTTTTCATCGCCCTAGCCATGCAGCGGTGGAACCTGCACAGAAGGATCGCCCTGCTGATCGTTGCAAGAATAGGGCTCACTCCGAAGCGCCTCATTCTTGGATTCATGGTGGCCACCGCCTTTCTGTCCATGTGGATCTCCAACACGGCCACGACAGTGATGATGATGCCCATCGGTCTGGCCGTCATTATGAACGTCCAGCGCCTGCTCAGAGAGCGGGGCATGTCGAAGGATCGTTTCAACTTCGGTACAGCCCTCATGCTGGGCATCGCCTACTCGGCCAGTATCGGGGGCATCGGCACCCTCATCGGCACACCCCCTAACCTCATCTTGGCCGGAATTGTCTCGGAAATGTACGGCCGAACCATCGATTTCGTCACCTGGATGAAGATAGGTGTCCCCCTCGTTTGTGTCGTTCTCCCCCTCGCCTGGCTCTATCTGACCCGACTGGCCTTTCCGGTGCAACTGAAAGGTATCCCTGGGGGGGAGGAAGCCATCCGGGAGGAGTTGAAGAGTATGGGCAGGATGTCGCGGGGTGAGTTGACCGTCCTGATCGTCTTCATCGGGGCCGCCCTGGCATGGATTTTCCGCTCCGAAAAGAGCCTCTTCGGCATCACCATATACGGACTGGAGACCCTCTTTCCCCGTATCGACGACTCCACCATCGCCGTGGGCGCAGCCCTCCTCCTCTTCCTCCTTCCTGTAGGCTGGCATAAACCTCGCTTTGCCCTCGATTGGGAATGGGCCGTGAAGATCCCCTGGGGAGCCCTGATCCTCTTCGGGGGTGGGCTGTCGTTGAGCAAAGGGTTTCAGATCTCAGGTCTGGACGCATGGATCGGCACCAGGGTAGCAGGACTGCAAGGGTTCAACCCAGTCCTCATCACCCTCATCATCGTGGCCAGTACCGCGTTGTTGACCGAACTCACTTCAAACACGGCCACCACAGCCATGCTTCTGCCAATCCTGGGAACGGCGGCCGTCGGTATGGGTCAAAACCCTCTGCTCCTGATGATCCCGGCCGGAATTGCCGCATCTATGGCCTTTATGCTGCCCGTGGCCACCCCACCCAATGCTGTCGTTTACGGCTCCGGTTACGTACGAATCCCGGACATGGCCAGAGCCGGAATTGGAATGAACTTCATCGGAATCGTCATGTTGACCATCCTCACATACATTCTGGCCATGCCCGTCTTTGGCATCGTTCTGAACCACATTCCCCCGTGGGCTCACTAAAATGGTGAGGGCATCTCTTCAGGATTTTTCTCTTGACACGTGCTCAAATTTTTATATATTTCCACACCCTTTCGGAGAGTGAGTGGGACCAACGAAACAGCAAAAGGAGGTGGGCTGCATGTCAAAGACGGTCTCTTTTCGGTCGATCCTTATTGCGGGAATCGTAACTTCTCTACTTATTCCCGGGTCACTTCTGGCTCAGGATACTCCGACCCAGAATGTCGAGGCTGCGGAACGGTACAACACCGGGCTGCAACTGACCCGGTCCGGCAAATACGCTGAGGCCATAGCAGAATTTGAGGCGTCCCTGAAGCTCGACTCGACCAACGTCTCTACCCTGTATGCTTTGGGCATCGCTTACAAACGGAACAAACAGTACGACAGAGCGCGGCAGGCCTATCTAAGGGCGGTGTCCATCAACCCGCGCTATGCGGAGGCCCATTACGCCCTCGGCCTCATTTATCAGGATCAAGGCCACTACCAGAAAGCCATCGAATCCTTCGGCCAGGCCATCAACAACAAACCGGACTATCCCAAAGCCTTCTACAGCATCGGATACTGTTATCTGAAGCAGAAAGAGAACCAAAAGGCCGCTGGCGCTTTTCAAAGGGCTACAGAACTGGACAGCACCTATGCCAGGGCGTATAAATATCTCGGAGTAGCACTCTCAAACCTGGGGAAAAATGGGGAAGCTGTCGAAGCATACAAGAACGCGATAGGGATCAACTCGAAGGATGGGGTGGCCTACTATCGGTTGGCCGCCGCCTACAACAGAATTGGCAACCATGTTGAGGCCATCAAAGCTGCCAAAAGTTGCCTCAAGTACAAACCCAACTACGCTCCGGCCCACATGCAATTGGGTGATGCCTACAAAAAGTTGGGTCAGATTGACAACGCTATCGGTGAGTACAGAAAAGCGGCTAAGAACCCGAAATACAGAAAGGCGGCCGAATACGAGATCGACATCTTAGAGAATCCGGAAAAGTACTCCCAATAGCTGGCGTCTGAGAATCAGGAAAAGTACTCCCAATAGCTGGCGTCTGAGAGCCAGGAAAAGTACTCCCAATAGCTGGCGTCTGAGAATCAGGAAAAGTACTCCCAATAG
>JBHIER010000469.1:0-2887 GCA_046760705.1 bacterium | reverse complement strand
TAATAGCCTCTTTAGTGGCATACATGCAGCAGACGGAGGAGCAGTAGTCATTGCCACAAGCGGGATCGCGTGAGCCCACGCATTGTAACCACGCAATCCTTTTGGGTACTTTGTGGTCTGATGGTCTGAACACATGACCTTGACTTGGTCCAGAGGCGCTGAGGATGCGCTCAAACTCGATAGTAGTGAGCACGTTAGGATATCTTCCGTAGCCATATTCCGATTTCTTTTTGGGATCGAAACTCTCAAATCCAAGGGCGATAATGACGGCACCTACCTCAATCTCCAAGTGCTGATCTTGCATCTGGTGGTCAATAGCCTCTTGGCCGCAGGCCTTGACGCACTGCATGCACTCAGAGCAAATACCGCAGTTGAGGCAGCGTTTGGCCTCCTCAATCGCCTGTTCTTTGCTAAAGCCGATCTCGATCTCCTCGAAGCTGCCCGTCCTTCTCTCAAGGGATATAATGGGCATCTCCTGTCTCTTCTTGAGCTCGATTTTCCTCTCTGGAAGTTTAGCTCCTGGGATCTCAACCTTTTCTCTGCCCTCTTTTAAGTCCTGCCCCAGCAAGTACCTATCTATAGAAATTGCCGCCTCATGAGCATGAGCAATGGCGTGGACTGCCAGACCCGGACCGCCGATCACATCCCCCCCAGCAAAGATACCCTCTACGTTAGTGGCAAAGGTCGTCTCATCAACTTGCAACCTTCCCCTCGTCGTTACCAGAACTCCGTCGGCTGCCTTCAAGAGGGAATAGTCCGCCTCTTGTCCGATGGCAACTATGATAGTCTCCGCCGGAATAATGGACTCGGTTCCCTCTTTGAATTTGGGATTGAACCTGCCATCGCTGTCAAAGACAGAGATACACTCCAAGGTCTCAAGGCCAACAGCTTTTCCGTCTTTGCCAACAATCCTCTTGGGCGCCAGGGAGGTCTGGAGAATTACACCCTCCTCCAGGGCAGCCTTGATTTCATCCTCATCAGCCGGCATCTCCCACCTTGCCTCAAGGCAGACCATACGCACTTCCTCTACCCCCAAGCGGACAGCGGTTCTGGCCACATCGATGGCGACATTACCTCCACCAATGACGATGACACGCTTCCCAATGTCGACCTTGCCCCCTGTGCTGGCGGCGCGCAGGAAGGCCGTAAAACCATGAACTCCATCCAAATCCATCCCCTCAATGGGAAGCGCACCTTCCTTGGTCACTTGAAGCCCTTTGATATCCTCGGACAATATTTCCAGATCCGAGGCCTGGCCGATCGCTGGGATAACCACATCCGCAGC
Organism: bacterium; assembly: GCA_046760705.1. Taxonomy (GTDB): domain Bacteria; phylum JBHIER01; genus JBHIER01. The sequence goes on along the minus strand of JBHIER010000469.1, from coordinate 1,602 downwards.
AATAGTGAATTTACTACTTTCATCCGGAATGGGACGCCTCCTTCCCGTCTCATCTTTTTCTCCCAACTTCATGCGGACGCATTCGACCCCAACTACCTTACCTTCCTCACCGATGATCTTTGTCGGGGCAGCGAGATAGTGGATCCTGATCCCCTCCTGCTCGGCTCCCAGCAGTTCCTCCTCGGAAGCAGGAAATTCCTCTTTTGATCTTCGGTAGATGATGAAAGCCTCCTTGGCGCCGAGGCGAAGAGCCGTGCGCACGGAGTCGATCGCCACATTGCCCCCGCCGATCACCGCAACGACCTTTTCGTTAAGGTCTACTTTCTTTCCAGAGACTACACTGCGCAGAAATCTAACACCATGGATGACGCCCTCTAGATCCTCACCCTCTATGTTTAGGCGTCTCGCCTTATGGGTTCCAATGGCGATGAATATGGCTTTATAACCCATCTTAAAGAGGTCTTTCAGCGTCAGATCCGGGCCTATGGGGGTATTGAGCCGAATCTCAACGCCGGCCTTCCTGATCATCTCGATTTCATAGTCCAGCACTTCCTTTGGAAGACGGTACTGAGGCACCCCTATCCGCAGCATTCCCCCGGCGACGGGCAGGGCCTCAAAGACAGTCGTCTTGTAGCCCAATTTCGCCAAATCATAGGCCACAGTCAGACCCGCTGGTCCGGAGCCAACGATGGCAACGGGCTTGCCCTTTCTTTTCTCCGCTAGTTGCAATTCCTTTTCAGAAAACTCTTTCGGAGAATTGTTTCTGACTCTCTCGAGTTCCTCTGGATGCTGTCGCACATAATCAGCGACGAATCGTTTTAAATATTTAATCGCTACGGGTTCATCAACTTCATTGCGATTACAATTATCTTCACAGGGGTGGTGACAGACCCTCCCGCAAACAGCGGGAATCGTTATCCTTTCTCGGATCAGCTCTAATGCCTCGGCGAATTTTCCCTGAGATATGAGCGCAACATAACCTTGGACATTCGTCCCCGCCGGGCAGGCAAGCCCACAAGGTGCACGCTCATTCTTGCTGATAGCAAAAATATTCGGATTGGCCTGAGGAAACCTTTTGTATATTGCTTTGCGCTTGGCCAAACCCTGGTCAAACTCGCTGGGTATTTCCACCGGGCACTTCTCGGCACAGTCTCCACAGCCGTTACACTTCTCCTCCTCCACGTAACGGGCGCGCTTCTTTATAGCAACCTTAAACCTTCCCGCCTCACCCTCCAAGCTTTGTACCTCTGCCAAAGTGATAGTTTTAATATTCGGATGCCTTCCGGTGTCTACCAGCTTAGGGGCTAACATGCACATGGCACAATCGTTGGTGGGAAAAGTCTTGTCCAGCATCGGCATGGTGCCGCCGATAGAGGCCTCCTTTTCCACTAAGTAGACTTTTAAGCCAGAGTTGGCGCAATCTAAGGCCGCCTGCATGCCAGCGATACCCCCTCCGATGACTAGGACCGCACCAATTTTTTCCTCGTTCGTTAACATCGCAGCATCCGCTCCTAGTACCGCAACCATTTTATTATTATGAAATTATAGCATGCGGTACTAGTGCCGCTTTCCTTAATGAAAAATTATAAAAAGTTAGTAGAG
>JBHIER010000468.1:0-2907 GCA_046760705.1 bacterium | reverse complement strand
TTTTCGACCCTCCTCAGGGGAAACTCCCAACTCATGGGCAATCTCCGTGTAAAACGGTGACCGCCCGGTCTCCACCATACGTTTCATGATAAAATGAAACGTTTTGTCTGAGACCGTTTCGCCCATTGGTTTTTACCTCCTTCCCCATGATCTTCTTTAGTGAAGATTGCAAAATCCCGCGCCAGTTCACATTTCCGATGAGAAGACTCTGGGTAAACTGAGTTCGAGCACAAGGGCTAACCGACTGCAGAAAAGAATTGTATGATAATACATATTGAGGAAAATCAAAAGCTTTCTTTACCCTTCATTGTGATTCAGACAGTAGAGGAAGATTTGAGGCAGACGCCTGACTTCCAGCATAACGCGAGATCATCGCCAGGGTATGGTAAGACGTAGTGGTGTTAGAAAGTCATTTTTTGAGGGGCATGTGAAGCAGGGATGTGCTTAGGGACAAAGATTCTCTGGAACGACGACGGGTGGTCGTAGCTTGAGAGGGGGGTAGGATGGTTGGTAGTCGCGGGGCTATCCGCTTCGACTACGGAGCCCGGGGGCGTTTCATGCTCCCGAGGGAATCACGTCGGAGCCTGCGTACCTTCTTCAGCAGCTTACTCTTGGCCGCTCCGGTGATACCCATGATGATTTCGGTGTATTCGGGCAAGTCGAAGAATCCGAAGTATTGGTGTACATAGACAATGATATGGTTGCCATAAGGAAGCATCTGGTGCTGGAGTGTGCGTCGGGTCATCCGATTGAGTTCTGGCCGGTTTTCACGCAGCAGCTGCATCTGCAAGAGCGTGTAGGAGAGAGCGACAAAGACAACCTGATTGGTGACAAGATTGAAGTTGGGTGAGTGAAACCCGGTTAAATCCCAGAAGAGCTTTGCTTGGCGATGGCGCTCCTCAATGGTTTCGCGCAAGTGATACCGCTCACGCAGGAAGGGGGCGTCCTGGGTGTGGGCGGTGGTGACCAAACCCCAGGGGGGCTTATCGGGCTGTTGGGTCAATACCACGGTAAGGGGCACGGGGCAGCTCTCCCAACTGGTCAACTCGTTGAAGGCCACGACCTTCTCCGGTGGCGACGGTTCAGGCCAACGGCCCTGGGCCTTTAAGGTGCGCTGTCGTGCCTGTTCGCGCCTGATAATACCCTCGGGCTTGGCCCGGGTGACAGGTTGTGGTGGCTTGGGTGGATGATAGTCTTGCCACTGGACAGGCTCCAGTCGCACGAGGCCTCGGGCATCCTCGAGCACGTTCATGTCACTTTTGAGCCCGCTGATGGTGTCCACGTTCCAGTGCGTTTTGAGGTGACCGATCCGTTGGCCGTCCAAAAAGCCGCGATCGACGATGAGCCACTTCATAACCCCAGGACCCACGACCTTACAGAATTGCTCAACCAGCTCATAGAGGATGGGACACTCATGAGCCTTGCCTGAACCCAGGTGCATCGCTACGAAGAAGAAAAACTCTCCAGAGGTGTTGGTATGGATCAGTTCCACCCATTTATAGCACCGCCGGTAGCGGCAGCGTCTGAGCTCGCCAGGACTCAGTTTCTCCCTGTCAACCGGGCGGTTCTGCTCATCGAACAGTAACACCACCGAGCCCTCGTAGTTCTCATTGTCGGGAACGAAGACATAGGAGGCATCGCCGATAAAGATGCCTTCCGGGTCAAACAGAGCTTCACGTTTCAAAAGCCCTGGTAGCTCGGTGTTATACCATCTCAGCAACTTCTGTGCCGGTGTGGCTCGCGCCGTCTTTCGCAAAAAGTCCTGATCGCAGGGGGTCTCGCGGTCATACTTGTTCTTGCTGTTGAACCCAGGACAGTGGATCGTTATCTGCTTGGTCTCGGGGTGAAATACCTTCTTGCCCACTTTCGGACCTAAGGCGCCCAGCAACCCTCCGGTGCGGATCACCAGGGGATAGCCGTGAAAGCTTTGCATTCCATGAAGCCGCAGGCTCAGATCACTGGCTATATACAACCACACCGGCACCTCCGGCTTTACCCTCTTAAGAGGGTAGGTATCGGCCAACTGTTGGAGGATGCCATGGGTGTTGAGGTATTCGAACAGCTCGGTCTCCGCCCCCTCGCTGGCCACCTCCATGTAGTCGATCTCTCCGTTCTCCAGAGACCTCTGGACATAGGCTTTATCCTGCTCAAAGACGATCAGTTCCATTGCCGGTCCTTGTGGGCTTGTTCGAAGCTTGAGAGCTTCTCATCACGTAACGTGTTGAGAGAGCTGGAGATCTGGGCGTCTATCTTTCGAATCCGAGCGAGGGTCTTCTGGTGTTGTTGGTAGCGACCGATTCGCTTGGCGAGCCAATCGGGCACGATCCTGCCGATATAGGTGAGTTTGGTGCGGCCTTCTTGGCGCCTGGACAGATACCAGGAGGCGTGCAGATCACCACGGGCGCATTTGCACCGGGGGTTACCACAGCGTCTGTGCATCTGATAGAGGCTGCCTCCGATCATCGCAGATGGGCGCAGCACTTGTTGCAACAGCATGCGGCGTTGCTCATCCAAGCGGTGGACCTTCTGTCGGAGTTTGCTTACATCCAAGAAAGAACTCCTTAACTGATATGTATATATCACAAATATAATCAGATGTCAAGCAAAAAAAGAAAAGGGGCTAAAAAAAATCTCTCAGCCCGTTCTTCACCAACGCAAAACCCCTTGATAACTAACTACTTAGCTTATTTCCCCCACCTACTGTCTGAATCACTCTGTGTGAAGATTGAAGAGTCCTCAAAAAGTTGGTGCAGATTAAAAAAAACCCTTGCCATATGTCTCTGGTTGTATTAAGAGTAGATTGAGGTTCTTCTCTGAAATTGATCCCCTTTCGCTTTCAAGAGGTCACGGGCTTAAACTCCTCCGGGCTTCTTGGAATATATTTCAATGGGATCGATTATGGTTAAG
>JBHIER010000467.1:0-2915 GCA_046760705.1 bacterium | reverse complement strand
AGAGCCAACGAGAAGGGCATGTCGATTTAAACAGTTCGTTCCGTACCACAGAGTGGTGAAGGGGAAGACGTCCTGAAAGGTCTTCAGAAGAATCTTGAAGTCCTGCTCGGACAGTCCGAAGAGGGGAATCCAACTGGACATAATGCCCCCTGGATTGAGACGGTCCCGGCACGATGAGAAGTACTCTTTGGCATAGAGGCTTCCGTTTCCCGCCAGAGCGGGATGGATGGAATCGTTCATGATCACATCGTACCGTTTGTCGGTCATGAGCACGTAGTTCTTGCCATCCATGATCACTGCGGTGAAAATAGGGTTATCCATAATGTTGTAATTGATCCGGGTGAAGAATCGAGCCGCCTCCACCACTTCCGGTGAAATTTCGACGCAGTCCACCCTCTCGACCCCGTGGGTGCTGATGACCCAGGAGGTCTCCCCGCTGCCGAAACCCACCGTCAGTACCGTTTTAGGATTTTTGTGCAGAAAGAGCGGGAGATGGCCCTGAATGCGCTGGGTGGTCATGAGCATAAAATCCGTTCCGGCCACGCTGATGCCGTTGGTGGCCAACAGCAGTTGGGCCGTATTCTTATCTTTATGGATTGTCGTAGTTGTGGTCACCCCCTCCTTGAAGTAGACCAGATCGAACCCTTTCTTCTTTTCAACAAAGAGTTTGGAGATGATGTCCTGCGGAAGTGCAAAGGCCATAATAAGGAGCAGTATCGCTACCAAGACAATGGTATGCCTTTTCATTCTTAATTTTGGCTGCTTCGTGAGCAGGACTAAACCGGCCCCAACCGCACCATTGAGGGCGGCTGTGAGAGCGATGCTTTTCTGAATGCCTAAAAGCGGTATGAGGATGAACCCTCCGGCAAAGGAGCCCGCTATTGCCCCAATGGTGTTTGCGGCGTAGACGCTGCCGATGCTGCGGCCCCTCCGTCTGATATCAGGGGTGAATATCTTGCTCACAATAGGGAACGTCATTCCCATTAAGACTGCAGGAAGGAACATGACCAGGAACGTATCGATGAAGTAGATCTCGGCCCGCAGTGTCCATCCGGCCTCGACGCCTCCGGCCTGCCACATGCGCTCGCTGAGTCCCATCAGTCCAGCCATAGCTGGGATGCCTGTGAGGGCGAGCAGGCCAATGGCCGCTTCAAGGCATCCGAAACTGAAAACAAGATCACCTCTTGAGTCGATAAATCGAGAGACGAGGAGGCTGCCTACGGCCAATCCCAAGAGAAAGGTGGTCAACATGGCGCTGAAAGAGTAAGTGTCCGTGGCCATGACGTACACCAAACTCCGCATCCACAGCACCTCATAGGCCAGAGCGGCGAACCCCGACAGACCGAAACCGACCAAAATGAGAGTGAGAACGTTTCGGGAATAGGGCTCACCATCGGTTTTCCCCCTCACATCTACCGCCGACCCGGAGGCCACCCCGACAGATCCTTTCCTCTGGAGAGTGAACGCCACCATCCCGATAAGAAGGTTGATCGCGGCCGCAAGATAAGCCGTTTGCTTCACCCCGAGAACTGCAATCAGGACAAACCCGGAACCGAAGCAGCCGACCACAGCCCCGAGGGTGTTTAGCCCGTACAACAGCCCGACCTCCTTTCCAACCGTCTCCCGTGACTTTATGAAATAGCGACTCAAGACCGGTAGGGTAGCTCCCATGAGGGTTGTAGGAGGGAGTAAAAGGAGAAAGGAGATGACGAAACGGATCAGACCCAGAGCATAGTAGCCCGTTCCGAAGGTCCGATAGACCCAAATATAGAAGGGAGTGATGGCGCTGAGCAGAAGGGGCAAAAAGAGGGCGTAGGCGCCAATGCCAATCTCTAACAGTGCGTAAACCCGCAGGATGCGGCCGCACCGATCGATGTACCGCCCAAAGTAGAAACTGCCCAGGGCCAGACCCGCCATGAAGACGGCCAGCACAGTTGAGGTGGCGAAGACGGTGTTGCCGAAGACGACGGTCAGCATCCGCATCCAGACCACCTCGTAGATGAGCCCGCATACTCCCGAGGCTAAAAAGAGGATCAAGAGGGTCTTGCGATAGGGAACCAATGGTCTTACTGAATATTCCCTTGATTCGTTCATTCTTTTTCAATCCTCACATTCCACATTTACGGGCCATATTTACGGGCATAAAGCCCTATACGACAGATTACTGTTGTCGTAGTGTAGCCCTTTATGGGCGTAGTTTCAAACGACTCATTTGGTGGTGTTTCCACACAGTATGACGGGCATAAAGCCCTACGCTAATATTTACGGGCATAAAGCCCTACGCTAATATTTACGGGCATAAAGCCCTACACTACAGATTATTGTGGTTTCAAAAGAGCTCCGTCAACAGCCGCGCTCCCACCGCTAACAGGGCCAGGGCGAAGAGTCGGATGATCAGTCTGCCTTTCAGTACGTCCGACAATTTTGTTCCGAGCTGAGCTCCTAAGATCGAGCCGATGGCGAGAACTCCGATGAGGGTGAAAAAGCCTGTGTACACTCCGTTGGCAAGGTGAGTTGTCGCTCCTCCAAGGGCCATGATGGCGATGATGAACAGGGAGGTGGCAACGGCCGTATGTACGGTGAAGTTGAGGAGATAGACCATGACCGGCACATAGATGACGCCGCCACCAATCCCCAACAGGGAGGCCACAAACCCGATCTTCAACCCGAAAAGGGATCCCCACCATCGATTTTGAGGGACTCGATGTTCAACTCCGTTCTTAGACACGCTACTGCCGGGACCCTGCCTCCACCTCTGCTCTGGCCGAAGGATCAGAAAGATGGCCAGAGCTACGAGAAGGAAGCCAAAGAGGCCAGTGAAAACGTTCCGGGGTATGTAGGCCACAACCGATGACCCGAGGATTGCCCCGGGAATGGTACCTCCGGCGAAATAGAACCCGGATTGGTAGTCGATG
>JBHIER010000466.1:0-2916 GCA_046760705.1 bacterium | reverse complement strand
GAAATGTGTAGTCGAGCCTCATGTTCCCCCATTGGACAAACTGGAGGAAGCTGCCACCGGCGGTGATTTCGCCGTCCTTCAGGCCGAACCGGAGGCTGAACTGATCGTTGAGCCGGTATTCGCCGCCGCTGAAAAAGGCCACATCCTGTTCTAAATTTTTGCCCACGTCGACGGCCCAGAGGAGCCTGTCGTTGAAGAACCGATATGCAGCGCCGACCCTAAAATTTATGGGCACCTCGTCCTTGGTGTTCGTCTCCCGCTCCCAATAGGAGGTGTTCCAGGTGTACTTTGCGCCCATGTTTTGAACAACCGCTCCGATCCACAATTTGGGCCGGATGAGGAGGCGCGCTCCGGCATCGATCCCGAAGCCCTTGGCCGTCTGGTCGACCAGTTTCTGGTAAAGGTATCTCATGCCGATGCCCACGGCTCCGAAGTGGCCGATCTGTTGGGCGAAGGAGAAGAAGAAGGCGTTGTCGGAATAGGAGAGATCTCCGGTGGGCTGGCCGTTCGCATCCCGACCGTCGATCTTCGAGTCGCCGGCGTTGATCCATCCCAGACCGAGACCGCCCTTGGGCTTCAGCTCCGTGACGAACCCGATGAAACCCAGTCTGCGATCGAAGGACATAAAAGCGTAGGAGAGCCCGATTTCCTTGGCCTCGGTGAGAGCGACGCCGGCGGGGTTGTAGACGAAGCCTGAGTGATCGTCGGCGATGGCCGTAAAAGCGCTCCCCATGCCCAGGGCCCTGGCTCCTGCTCCGATCTTCAAAAAGGCCCCGGCGGAGCCGCCGTCGCCATACTCTGCCAGAAGGGTTTGCGGCATCAGGGCCGCTATCGTCAGGATAAAAATGATGGGTTTTCGCCCCATATTTGCTCAGTCCAAGATAACAATCTTGCCGCGGGCAGCTCCGTCGCCCTCTTTTTCGACCACATAATAGTAGACGCCGTTGGCCACCACCTCCCCCTCTCTGTTTCTTCCGTCCCAGATCTCCGAAAAATCTCCGGGGCCGCGGTGCTTCCCATCGACGAGGGTTCTCACCAGGTCGAGGGCAAAGTCGTAGATTTTGATGGTTACCCTCGTGGATCTGGTGGTGTGATATTGGAGGCGAAGCGGAGGCAGATCGTTGCTCTCCCAGCGCAGCGGAGACCAAGGGTTGGGGTAAGCGTACGTCTCCTCTTTCTCTGTCGGAGCAAAAGCCCGATAAACGGTCCAGGTCAGACCGTTGTCCTCGGTCTTGGCCAGACCGTCACCGCTCCCGGCCCAGAGGACGCCGGTTTGGGCTCGAACGGAGTAGAACACCTGCCAATCGATCTTTTCCCCTGTGGACCGGTCGACCATCTGAGGAAACGTGCCCCAGGTAACACCGCCGTCGGTGGACTTTTTGAGCCCGTTGTCCGTGGCTGCGTAAACGGTCGGTCCGTCAATCCCGAAGTTATGGACAAACTCGCCCTCCAAGCAGACCGTCCAGGTGAGGCCGCCGTTCTCCGTTCTGCTCACCCCGTAATACTCGGTTCTGCCTTCTGCCTTCCAGGTGGCGGCCCAGATGATGCTTTTGCCCTCGTGTTTCTGCTCGGCCAGGGCCACCACAAAATTTCCTGAAATGCCGCTGTTGAGATGGTTCATGTTTATCCAGGTTTGGCCGCCGTCGGTGGTGCGGTTGATCCCGCCGGCGGTGCCGACCCAGATGGCATCGTCCGTGGCGATGACGGAAAAGACACGTTGATTGAGGTATGTGAAAGGGTCCCACGGGTATCGGTCAGGGACGCGGGTGGTCCAGGTTGAGCCGTTGTCTGCGGAGAACTGGAGGCTCTGACCGAAGCAAGCCAGCCAGATGCTCGAGTCGGTCAGAGCGATGTCGTAGGTGAGCCCCTGAATGGGAGTCACCCCCGGCTGAGGGATGTAGGTCCACGAATCGCCGCCGTCGGTGGAATAGCTGAGACCTCCACCTACCGGCAGGTCCTCATCCTGTATCGTCGTGTCGTAAGCGGTGGTCACCCAGATGACCCCGCTTCTGATGGCGATAGCGCTCACACCGCCTCGGCCCAGATTGTGCCTGTGGTCGTAGGTCCACCAGGTCTGACCGTTGTCGGTGGTCTTGTTCAGCCCATTCCCGGTGGCCACCCAGATGGTGGACTCCTCGGCCAGGATGTCGATGATGCCGTTTCCGGCCAGGCGAGTGGAGATGTCTCCGTCCAGTCGGTACGAGTGTTTGTTCAACAACTGGGAGTGGCCCGAAGCCACCGTGACAAAAATTAAAAGAATATGAATTAGTCTCTGTCGGTAAGCACCCATTTTTCTGTCATTCCGGCAATATTTAAGCCGGAATCTCGTTTCTCTCGGCAGGAGAGTCCGAAACCGGAGATCCTGAACTTGTTTCAAGATCAGGTTCGGAATGACAGATGGGAGACGGAGGGGGTATGACAAATCCGGAAAGAGACAAATTGGGAACTTCCTCATAGCACCTAAATTACAGTTAAAATGTGAACGATTGTGTTGCTCCTGGCCCGGCTACGGTCCACGGCGCTGAAGGTGAAGGTATAATCTCCTTTCTGAGCCGTGGGATCGAAGATGGCTTTGAAGGAGTAAACACCGTCCCCGGGCCTCACATCGCCGTACGTGCCATCATCAACCAGGAGGATTGGCCGACCCTCGTTGGCCATTGTACCATCCGGTTTGCGCGAGGTGAAGTAGACCGAATCGACATCGCTCAGGCCCTGGGGGTCCATCACCTCCAAGCTGATCAAAAAGTGGTTGATCGGTGAAGAGGAATCAAAGGTGTCCGGGCATGAAAGGTTGAATATAGTGGGCGGAGCATTGGCCTCGTTGATCACCTTCACGTCTCGGCGGACAAGGTCGGTGGCGGCGTAAGATCTGTCGAAAGCCTGAAATGAGAAGGGATAGACGCCGACAACGCTGTC